>JBFLWC010000063.1:0-10978 GCA_040758415.1 Bacteroidota bacterium
ACTAAATAAATTGAACCCCAAGCAGAAGTTTATGCTTGTAGTGGGAATACTTCTGACGATGGTTTTGCTTTCTGTTCTTCTTTTTTTTCTCAACGAACCAAATTATACAACACTCTACTCCGGGCTTTCGCAGGAAGATGCTTCAAAAGTTGTGGATTATCTCAACAGTCAAAAGATACTTTACAAGTTTGACGATAACGGACAATCTATAAAAGTGCCTCGCGAAAAAGTTTACGAAATTCGTCTTGCACTTGCCGGAAGAGGAGTACCGAGTTCCGGCGTAATTGGTTATGAAATTTTTGATAAAACAACAATGGGCATGTCAGAGTTTATGCAGAAGCTGAATTACAAGCGCGCACTTGAGGGAGAACTTGCAAGAACTATTCTTCAACAGGACGGCGTTGTTGGCGTTCGCGTTCACATTGTTGTTCCGCAAAAATCAATTTTTAAAGAAGAAGAAAAATTTCCATCTGCTTCTGTTGTGTTGAAGTTGAAAAATAATTTAGCACCGTCAAAAGAGAACATACAATCCATCGTAAATTTATTATGCGGCAGCGTAGAAGGATTGCAGCCGGCAAAGGTTTCTATCATTGATACCAAAGGAAGAATACTTAACAACGATGCTGAAGAAGGTCCGCTCGCATTCGCATCGTCCCGGCATTATGAAATAAAACGTTCGATAGAAAATTATTTAGCACAAAAAGCTCAATCCATTTTAGATAATGTGCTAGGTTTCGGCAATGCAATGGTTCAAGTAAATGCGGATCTGAATTTCGACCAGGTTGAAAAAACGATGGAACAGTACGACCCTGAATCGCAGGTTGCGATAAGCGAACAGACAATCAAAACGAGCAATCAGGGTAAAGCACATAACGATACTACTGCACAATCGAATGAAAACTCTCTCACCAATTATGAAATTAGTAAGACAATCGAAAAAGTGGTTGCCGGCAGCGGCAACATTAAGCGTTTAAGTGTTGCTGCTGTCATCAACGATATTCCAAAAGAAGTAAAGAAAGGAACCGGGAATTCATCTACAGGAATTGTTTATGAACCACGCCCTGCAGAGCAGATTAAAAAGCTGGAAGATATAATTAAGAACGCTGTTGGTTTGGATCCCCAGCGTAACGATCAATTTTCTATTGTTAATATTCCATTCGAAACTAAACAAACTGGAAATGTAACCGAAGAAGCAAATGCAACGGCAATACCGGACGCCAATCAATGGATTAATTTAGTATTCATACTTGTTGCAATTGTCTCTTCAATTTTTGTACTCAAAAGTTTGATGAAACGTTTGAAGAATGAAAGAATAGTTATAGGAACGATAAATGCAGGCGGCTTCTCTTCCGGAAGTGAATCTCTTGCTGCGCCTCTTCCGCAGAAGTCTTCTCAAGTGAATCAATTAGTTGCAAAGAAGAAAAGAGGAATAATTCCAGTGGG
The DNA here is from genome assembly GCA_040758415.1 of Bacteroidota bacterium. Lineage (GTDB taxonomy): Bacteria > Bacteroidota > Ignavibacteria > Ignavibacteriales > Melioribacteraceae > Fen-1258. Next base: position 1,444 of record JBFLWC010000063.1, read on the forward strand.
CGATATTGAAGACGAAATTTCCGATGAGGCAATGGCTAAAAAAAATCAGCAGGAACGAATTGTAAACTACGTAACAAAAAACCCTATGGATGCGGCAAAACTTATAAACGCGTGGATGCATGAAGATGAAATATAACGATAAGCTGCAAACAAAAGACCTCCGTGAAGAAGTCAATGGAATTCAAAAAGCAGCAATGCTGATGGTTGCATTAAATGTAGAGGCAGCTTCGGCTGTCTTAAAACACCTAGACCCGGCGGATGTTGAAAGTCTAACGGCAGAAATATCCAAAGTAAAAAATATTTCTTCCAAAACAGCAGACAGCGTGATAGAAGAATTCTATAGTATGGTAACCGCAAGGGAATATGTTCTGGAAGGCGGTTTGGATTTTGCTCAAGCTGTACTTGAAAAAACTTACGGACCTTCAAAAGCGGTCGAGATTATTGAAAAAATAAAACGGCTTACTACATTAAAAGGTTTTGACGTTCTTAAAAAAGCAGAGCCGGCGCAGCTTGTCAACTTTTTAAACAAAGAACATCCACAAACTATGGCGCTGATTCTTTCACAGCTTAGTCCCGATCAAACAGCTAATGCACTTAAAGAACTTCCGGATGAATTGCGAATAGACATTGCACATCGTATTGCAACGCTTGGTAAAATTGCACCTCAAACGTTAAAACAGATAGAGCATGTTGTAGACGAGATTGCCGGCGCTTCGATGAGTCAATCGGTTGGAAAACTCGGCGGCGCTAAGTGCCTTGCTGCAATTCTTAACCGGACGAACGTTTCGATGGTGAAAGATATTTTAGAAAAACTTGAAAACGTAGATGCCGAGACAACTTATGAAGTGAAAAGATTGATGTTCATCTTCGACGAGATAATTAATATTAACGATAAAGATATACAAAAAATATTGCGCGAAATTGACCGTAAGGATTTGGCGCTTGCGTTAAAAGTTGCAGAAGATAGATTGAAAGAAAAAATTTTCAAAAATATGAGCGAACGCGCTGCCGATCTATTGAAGGAAGAACTGCAATACATGGGGATGGTAAAGCTAAAAGAAGTTGAAGCAGCACAAGCACGGATAATTGACGTAATAAAAAATCTTGAAGAGCAGGGAGAAATATCTCTCAACATGAGAGGCGGACCGGAAGAAATATATGTCTAATGTTATAAAACTGAATCCCGGTAATATCAAGCCCAATGTAAAAGTTTCTGCTTATGGAGCTGCAGCAGGAACGGATGATGAAGTTGATCTTTTCAAGAAGCAGCTCGATGAGTATTTTTTGAAAGGATACAAAGAAGCAGAGGAAAAAACCAGGCGTGAGGTTGAACAAGAATACACAAACAAACTTGTTCGCAAGTACGAAGAAGTTTACAACATCATGCGCGAGTTCGACGAACGATTTGTTGAGTTCGAAAAATCTTTTGAGGTGTTAGTTATCGAAACCGCATTCGAACTAGCAAAGAAAGTAGTTCAAAGAGAAATAAGCTCTGAAACAATAATAAACGAAAATGTTCGGAATGCTATCAACAGAATAATTGGTGCAAATGAAGTGAGATTGAAATTGAACCCTGCCGATATTGAAGAAATAAGCCAGACGAGCAAAAAAATAATTTATGGAAGTTCGTTTAATAAAATAAAGATTGAAGCAGACGAGAGGATTGAACCCGGCGGATGTTTAGTAGAAACCGAAATCGGAAGTGTTGATGCAAGAATTTCAACGCAACTTAACGAACTAAAAAAAGTTCTTGAAGATAGCTTAACAAAAAAAAATTGATATGGATACAGTTGAACAGATGCTTGAGAAATACAAACGTGAAATTAATAAAGCCGAACCGATACGCGTTAACGGAAGAGTTATTGATGTGATCGGTTTGGTAATTGTTTCGGTTGGACCAAACGCTGTGATGGGAGAAATATGTTCTATTGTTGATAGAAATGGAAACGAAGTTTGCAAAGCCGAAGTTGTAGGATTCAAAAACGGTAAAGTTCTCTCGATTGCTATTGGAGAAGTTCACAATATTTCGCCCGCGTGCGAAATCAAAGCATCGGGCAAAAGTTTTTCTGTAGGAGTCGGCAAAGAATTACTCGGGCGTGTAATTGACGGTCAAGGCAACCCGATTGACGGCAAAGGAGAGATAAACTATTCATCTTTTCGAGAGTCGTACCGCCAGCCGCCAAACCCTCTTGAAAGAAAAAGAATTACAACGCCTATTCAAACCGGAATAAGAGCGCTGGATGGTTTGTTGACAATTGGCAAGGGACAGCGTGCGGGAATTTTTGCCGGAAGCGGTGTTGGTAAAAGTGTAACACTTGGCATGATTGCAAGAAATACCAGTGCAGATGTAAACGTTATTGCGTTAATTGGCGAACGTGGCAGAGAAGTCCGGGAATTCATCGAAAGAGACCTTGGCGATGAAGGTTTGCAAAGGTCGGTTGTGATTGTTGCAACAAGCGATAAATCACCACTTATAAGAATGAAGGGCGCATATATCGGCACAACAATCGCAGAATATTTCCGCGATCTTGGAATGGATGTTTTATTCATGATGGATTCCGTTACACGTTTTGCAATGGCACAGCGTGAAGTTGGATTGACAATTGGCGAGCCGCCAACAACTAAAGGTTATACGCCTTCAGTGTTTTCGCTTTTGCCAAAACTTCTTGAACGCGCCGGCAATACCGATAAAGGATCAATCACCGGTTTATACACAGTCTTAGTTGATGGAGATGATATGACCGAGCCGATTGCAGATGCAGTGCGGTCAATTCTTGATGGCCACATTGTTCTTTCGCGCCGGCTTGCTAACCGCGGACAGTATCCTGCAATTGATACACTTCAAAGTGTAAGCAGAGTTATGCCTGATATTATAGACCACGATCATTACCAGCGTGCACTTAGATTTAATGAAATTCTTGCCACGTATAAAGAAGCTGAAGATATGATTAATATCGGTGCGTACGTAAAAGGGAGTAATCCGCATATTGATCATGCGCTTAACAAGATTACACAGCTGCGCGGATTTCTGAAACAGGAAATTTTTGAAAAAGCTTTGTACAACGATTCGGTTGAAAGATTAAGTAGTATTATCGAAGCGCCGATTCTGTGAGCGAAATATGGGAAAGTTTGTTTATCGTTTTGAATCCATAATGAATGTAAAAGAAATTCTTGAAAAAAAAATTCAAGAAGAAATTTCTTTGATAAACAAAGAGATTAATGAATTGAAAAATCAACTTGCGGCTATAATTGATGAAAGAAAGAAGGTGCAGCAAAAAATGAGTGAGCTGTCTTTGAAAGCTGCTGAATTCCAGAGTGTAAAGATGTACGATTCGCTTTTAGAAAAAAAGATTCTCTCCGTTGAAAGAAAAATAAACCAGCTGCTGAAGAAAAAGGAAGAGAAACAGAAAGAACTTATCGAAAGAAAGAAAGAACACAAAGTCTTCGAGACACTTAAAGAAAATCAGCGTGAAGAATTTTTACTTGATGAAAAAAGAAATGAATTAAAAGAACTAAATGAAATAGCCATTCGTAACTACGGGGGAAATCAAAAATGAAAGAAAAAATTATTTACATAGTATCGTTTCTGTTTGCTTTCGTTCTTGTAACAGGTTTGTTGATTTATTTGAATTCTTCTTACAAGAATATTTTTACGTTCGATTTTACACCGGCAAGTCAAACGAACATCGCTGAAAATAAAACCACCCAACAAATTCAGACACCAACGAAACAGAAAGATACAACGGCTTTGCCGGCAGCAACGCTGCCTGATTCGATGAATCACAATTTACACACTGCTAAGATTGACAGCGCATCGTTGAGTGTAAAAGACAGTATTGCATTAAACAAGCCAGGTAAAAAAATTGCTGAAGAAAAAAAGGAAGAGCCGCTAAATACATCTGTTGTACAAAACGCTCCAATCAAACCAGAGCTGTTTGAAAAAAATGCAGCTAAACGCGACAGCGTCTATAAATTATGGGTCAAAAGCACTGTGAAATTGTATGAATCTATGGATGCAAAAAAAGCAGCTAAAATTATTCTCGGTTACTCCGATAATATTGCCAGAGATATTCTTTTAACCATGAAAAAGAAAAGAGCTGCAGATATTTTAGCTGAATTTAAGCCGGAAGTGGCAGCACGAATAATAAGCGTTGTGCAATGAACATTAATTCTTTTTTCTTAGATAAACTTTCTGCGGGGGATGCAACCCGCGATTCCGGATTAAACAAAGTATCGCCGGGCGCTTACCTCTTCTCCGATATTATGAAAATATATGAGTCAGAAACTGCTAGTATCGGAAATAATCAGTCAACTACAATCCGGCTTGCTGAAGAAATTCTTCCTTCGTCCGAAAATGTAATTGATACAACGCAAGCTGAATTTGAAAAACTTTCGCAGTATATAGATTGGTTCGTAACTAACTCGCTTCAGCCGGTTAAAATTTCTAATTCGACTTACGATATCCAGCCGGCACTGATCAACAAAAAGCAGTTTCTTCTCTCTTCAAACGGCTTAGAAGATTTTATAAAAGGATTGGTGCAGAGCATCGAAGCCGGGAATGATCTGAATTTGAAAAGCGGCTCAGAAAATAAACCGTCCAACAAATTTGAAGTTGGTTCTACTTCCAACGAAGAAGTTGTTATTCAATCTCTCCTCAACTTTTTTGTGAACAACAAGTCGCTCAATTTTTCATTCAAGAACGGCTCTGAAAAAATTAAAATAAATCTTTATGAACTGCCCGAAGAAAATATTGAAACAAAATTAGACTTAGATAAACTTACAGCAGATTTTACACGCATAGATATAAGATCGAACGCTGCAATATTTGGCTCGATTGTGAAAACCGGAGCAGCAGAACAAAAAATGGATAGCATCCAACCGCCGCCATCAGAAGAAACATCAGCCGATAATGTTGTGCTGCCCAAAAACATCCAGCCGATTTTTTCAAACCGGACAGAGCAATTTCAATTGGTTGAGCCGGGCAATAATGTTTATAAAACGGAAGTAATAGAGATTGTCTTAAAACAAAATAATATGCCGGCAGAAAATGCGGCGGCACCTTTTGTAAATTTGAGCAATGTTATTAAAGACGATCTCTCACTATTTCAATCTTTTCCAGAAGGTCCGAAGGACTCCTTACGGAGAATAGCTATTCAGCAAGAAAAGATGGAAACTGCAAAACAGAATACCGGCAGCAGCTCTGCTTTTCCCGAAGACGAAATTATAATAAATGAAAACGTTGCTTCTCAACAAAAAATTTCTACTAACCTGCAAAATGAAAAGCCGGAAATATTTGAGCTGACAAAGTACTTTGAACAAAAAGCAGTAAATAGATCTGTTGGTGAAGTAAAAAATATTGTTCAACCCAAACCGCAGCTTTCCTTTACCGGCACTGCCGAAGTTTTCTCTAAACCCGAAGTTGTATTTTTAAAATCAACTATAAATCAAAAGACAGTTGAAAATAAATCGGCAGATGATCAAAAAATAACATTAACAACTAACACTGAAACAAAAACAGTAAGACAGGCGGAATTAATTAAAGCCAAAGCTCAGTTAGAAGAACTCAAAAATATTTTTACAAGCGAACAAATTTCTTCCAAGTCAAATACGAAAGATGATAAAACAAAATTTATTAGCGATACAAAATCAGTATTTGACGAAAACAGCAGGTCGGATAAATTGACTGTTGGCGAAACTCAGAATAAAACATCCGACAAAAATTTTTCAAAGCAAAAGTCAACAGAAAATTTTCCGCAAGCAGATGGATTTTTGAAAAATATTTTAGAGCAGAACATTAACCGGGCAATTGATTTTGCCGGAGATAAAATTAAAGCTGCACCGGAAACGAAAGTTTTTCAAGAAACGGCAAAGATTATAAAGACAACTGAAATTCTTCCTGAATTCACAAAAATTATTCAAAGCGGCGAAAAGCAGAGTATAACTTTTCAACTAACACCTGAAAATTTGGGTAAGGTGAAGTTGGTTGTTGACCTGGTTGAAAATCAGATTAACACACGCATTGAAGTTGAAAACGAGCAGATCAAACAGTTTGTGCAATCGAACATAGACGGGCTTAAAGAAACATTGCGCTCGTCCGGAATTCAATTGAATAATGTGAATGTGAGTTTGACGAATCAGGAACAAAAGTTCTCGAAAGCATTTGGCACACGTAAAAAAACGGGTGAACGAATTTCTGAAATAGAAAAAGAGAAAGAGCAAACACATCATCCACAAAGATTGATGGGTTATAACACTTACGAATTTTTAGCATAGGTGAAAAATGGTAGATCCAATTACTAGCAGTAGTGCAAATACAACGCAGAAATCAGCAAACAAAAATATTCTTGGAAAAGATGATTTTATGAAGCTGATGATTCAACAGTTGAAAAACCAGGACCCGTTAAATCCCCAGGATAATTCACAATTCGCAGCACAGCTTGCGCAATTCACTTCCCTCGAGCAACTTTCTAATCTAAATCAATATATGAAACAAAGTATTGATGCCAACACAACTTTAACACAATCTATTAACAATGCGCTTGTAACAGGTTTGATTGGAAAAGAGGTTAAGATTAACGGAGGAGAAATACAGGTTAACGGACAGGAAAGTATAACGCTCGGTTACGATCTGCCTGTTGAAGCAAAAACTGCTCAAGTAAAAATTTACAATGAAAGCGGTGCGCTTATAAAAATTATTGACGGCATTCAAACCGGTGCCGGAAGCAATAAACTTTCCTGGGATTTATCCGATAATAACGGCAGTAAAGTAAAAAACGGTAAATACACTTTTGAAGTTGAAGCAACAAACATGAGCGGCGAAAAAATGAAATTGAATCTGTTCAAAGCAGGAACGATAGACGGTGTTCGTTTTACAGAGCTTGGAACAGTTCTGCTTATTAATGGCGCACAATATTCTATCTCGGATATTACCGAAGTACTTAACCCAAAGAATAATGGAGGCGGAAAGTAATGGCAGAAATTAATGGCATCTCGGTTCCATTTATACCGATTATAGGAAACGGAGAGGCAGCTTCCCGGAAGATCGGCAGAGAAGCCAGCTCTAGTTTCGATGCAATCTTTAAAGAAGAATTAGAAAAAGTTAAGTTTTCTAATCACGCTTTAAAACGCCTTGAATCTAGAAATATTCAATTAAGCGATGAAGAACTTTCAAAGATTCAAAGTGCAGTTGAGAAAGCAGAATCGAAGGGTTCAAAAGATTCTCTTGTTATGATGGATAAAACTGCGTTCATCGTAAACATCCCGAACAAAACTGTTGTAACGGCTATTGAAGTTGACAGTTCGAGTGAAAATGTTTTTACAAATATAGACAGCGTAGTGTTTGCAAATTAAATAACTGATTCATAACGGAGCGGGACCTTCCAAGGACGCTCTAGATTCGGCTGACCGACTGAAGTCGAATCAAAAAAACCATGGAGGTTAAAATGGCACTCTTAACATCTCTTTTCGCAGGCGTTTCCGGTTTACGAAATCATCAAGCTATGATGGATGTGATCGGCAATAATATTTCCAACGTTAATACAATCGGCTTCAAAGGGTCGCGTGTTACATTCAGCGATACTTTCAACCAGTTTGTGAAAGCCGGCACAAACCCGACTGAAACAACCGGCGGCACAAACTCTTATCAAATTGGTCTTGGTATGAAAGTTAATTCTATTGACCGCAACTGGAACCAGGGAACATTTGAAAGAACAGGTATCACAACGGATCTTGCTTTGCAAGGTCCCGGAATGTTTGTACAAAAAAGCAACGGACAAACATTTTTCTCGAGGGCGGGCGCATTCATTTTTGATGCGAATGGAAAATTAGTAAGTCCACAAAACGGCGCAATTGTTCAGGGTAAAGTTGCAAGCGTTGACGGAGTAATTCCTCCAGGAAATAACTTGGAAGACATTATAATAGATACAAATCTTAAACTTCCGGCAATTTCAACCACACAAATTAAATGGGGAGGCAATTTAAAAAGTAATTCCGAACTGACAAGAACGCAAGTTGTTACTCAAAGAGGTAATATTAACTCGGCGGCAATAGCAGTGGGTGCTTCAACCCTGCCAAGTAAAGTTACTGTCTTTAATGAATATGGAGATGCTTATACTTTCGCGATCACATATACAAAAACTGCTTCTAATGCCGCAGTAGTTGGTCCTCCGCCTGTTCCGGCAAGTGAAGTGTATGACTTGTCGTATGATTTAACAGATGCTAATGGTGTTTCCATTAAGACGGGAAGCATTACGGGATTAAAATTTGAAAACGACGGCACCGGCAATTTTCCTCTTGACGCAGCATCGCTTGCTAAATTTGACGGCGCAGCCAACCGTGTTAATGTTCCTACTAGCAACATAGACTTTGTTTTCGACTCAAAGACCGTTACATCAAATTCAAGCACTGCGACACTAAGCGTTTCTGCGGATAATAACAGAATACCGAACGTTGTAAGCGGTTCTGTTACAGTATACGATTCATTAGGAACTGCGCATCAGGTTACATTGAAATACACCAAGATTGCAGATAACACATGGACCTGGACAGCATCTGTTCCGGGTACAAGCACAGCTTCCGGTATAGCTGAATCTACATCCGGAACTATTTTGTTCAATGCTGACGGTACTTTAGATCGAGCAAATATTTCACCAAATAATCCGCAGATGACTTTTGTTCCCAAGGGGGGAGCAAATACAGCAGTAATTGATCTTGACTTTGGAAGCGGGTTCGGAGGCATAACACAAACATCGTCCAGTTCTGTAATTAGTGCATTATCTCAGAACGGTTCTCCTTCTGCATCACTCTCAAATATCAACATTGACCAATACGGAAACATCGTTGGTATTTTTTCCAACGGAAGTTCAAAGAGTCTAGCGCAAATAATGGTTGCAACATTTAACAACCTGAATGGATTGATAAGCGTTGGTGATAATATGTATTCGGCTTATGCAAACAGCGGCGAGCCAAGAATTGGAAGTTTGGGCGAGGAGACAAACACAACAGTTCAATCCGGCGCGCTCGAACAATCGAATGTAGATTTATCCGAAGAGTTCACAAGAATGATTGTATCACAAAGAGGATTCCAGGCAAACGCACGTGTAATTACTACGGCAGATACCCTGCTTCAGGAGATAACACAGCTGGTTAGATAATTTTCGTCCTTCATAACTGCTACCCTCCAATGGGCTGCAGGGAAAAAAGTTTACGACTGAAAAGGAGATAGAAAATTTAATACTGCACCTTTTTAGAAGAAGAAACTTTTTGCTTGCAGCTCCATTTCTTTTACGAGACTCTTCAGAAGTACAAAATACGAGGGACGAAGTACGAAAGGAACTTATAACAACTAACTGCTTATTTCTTACATCTCGCGTCTAGCGTCTCGTTTCGCTCATCTGTGCGAACGGTTTTGGCGGGTTCACTACACGATCGCTAAAACAAAAAACCCCGAAACTATTTCGGGGTTTTTTGTGCGGCTAATTGTTGTAGCGCAATTGTAAATCTGCGCTACAATAATGTGCAAAATTATTTCATCAGC
>JBFLWC010000064.1:0-5077 GCA_040758415.1 Bacteroidota bacterium
AGATAAAGATGCCAGGATGAAAATTCTTGATGAAACTATTGCCAGCATAGATAAAACGTATGGCAAAGGCACTATTATGAAGTTGGGCGATGGTGTCATCAATGCTGTCGAATCAATTTCAACGGGTTCGCTTACTTTGGATTTTGCACTAGGTATCGGCGGCGTTCCGCGCGGAAGAATTGTTGAAATTTACGGGCCTGAATCATCCGGTAAAACAACTTTGTGTTTACACATAATTGCAGAGGCGCAAAAAGCAGGTGGGCTTGCAGCGTTTATAGATGCAGAACATGCAATGGACCTTAACTACGCAAAACGTTTGAATGTTGATACGAAGAATCTTCTCCTTTCACAGCCCGATTTTGGTGAACAAGCTCTTGAAATTGTTGATACACTCGTCCGCAGCAATGCGCTTGATATAATTGTTGTTGATTCTGTTGCAGCACTTGTCCCGCGTTCTGAAATTGAAGGCGATATGGGCGATCCGCAAATGGCTATGCAGGCACGTTTGATGTCTCAAGCACTTCGCAAGTTGACCGGCGCAATCAGTAGATCTAAAACGTGCGTTATCTTTACCAATCAATTGAGAAGTAAAATTGGTGTGATGTTCGGTAATCCGGAAACTACAACAGGCGGCAACGCACTCAAGTTTTATGCTTCGGTTCGTTTGGATATTAGAAGAATTGCACCATTGAAAGACGGACAGAATGTTATCGGCAATAGAACTAAGGTAAAAATTGTTAAAAGCAAAGTTGCGCCGCCTTTCAAAGAAGTTGAGTTCGATATTATTTACAACGAAGGAATAAGCAAGGCAGGAGATATAATTGACCTTGCAACCGAACGCAATATTTTACAAAAGAGCGGTTCATGGTTCACCTATAACGATAACCGTTATCAAGGACGCGACCAGTTGAAACAGAAAATGCTGGAAGACCAGGTTCTCTTCTCTTCGCTTGAAAAAGATGTTAAGACTGCGCTTGGAATGATTAAAAATGAACAGCAGAAGCCGGTTAAGGAAAAAGAAGAGCCGGAAACTAAACCGAAGAAAAAATAGCAGATGATAATTTCTGCTCTGAAACAAAAAGGCAGTAATGTTGTTGTTTGTTTTGACGACGGAGAGTTTATAACTTTAGATTACCGCACTGTGATTGATAATGGTTTGCGGAAAAATGATCTGATAGATGAAACAAAAAAAGAACTGTTGATTTCAGAAAGTAATTTTCTTAAAGCTAAAGACTCTGCGTTTAGATTTCTTTCAAAAAGACATCACTCTGCTTACGAATTGAGAACAAAGCTCATCAAAAAGAAATATCCGAAAGAAATAATTGAAATTGTTCTTAAAGATTTAGCCGATAAAAATTTTCTTGATGACGAACAGTTCGCCAGGGTTTATATCGAAGAAAAAACTATTAAGAAAAAGTTCGGCGTCAACAAACTCAAAGCAGAATTGCTTAAAAGAGGTATTGATCGAAAAATTATTGATAAGGTTCTATCGAATGTTGATTTCGAGTTGAGTTATGAACAAGCGCTGGAATTGGCAAAAAGAAAGTCTGAATTGCTCCGACGAAAAGAAATTGATAAGAGAAAACTAAAATCGAAAATCTTCTCCTTCCTCAGCTCACGCGGATTTGAATCTGAAACCATAATGAAAGTGCTGAACAATTTAGAGCCGGAAGATGAATAACGGGGCATCTGAAAAATCCGGAACTCTAAATCCAAAACCCTAAATCCAAAATTCAAAATCCAAAATTCAAAAACGTTTTGAATTTTGTTCCGCCAAAGGCGGATTGGATTTCGTCCTTCGTACCTCGTATTTCGTACTTCTTTTGTTCTGTAAATTTGTTTTAGCTATTTTTGAATCCAAATTTTGTCCCAATGTATTGAAATCCTTTTCCCGAAGGGACTCTGGCATAGCCATTCCTTCGGAACTTCGGAGCGGGAAAAAACAAACGATGAATAAATTTGCAGGCGTAGATTATTTTAACATAGAAAGTCTTCTTGCCGAAGACGAAATAATGACGCGCAACACCGTTCGTGAATTTGTTGACAGGCAAATTATTCCCATCATAGAAAAACATTACCGCGAAGAAAAATTTCCTTTTCATCTTGTAGAAGAACTTGGCAAACTTGGTTTATTTGGAACTACACTACCGCAAAAGTATGGCTGTGCAGAAATGAATAATGTTTCCTACGGTTTGATTATGCAGGAATTGGAAAGAGGCGATAGCGGCATTCGTAGTTTTGTTTCCGTGCAATCGTCTTTGGTGATGTATCCGATTTTCACATTCGGAACCGAAGAACAAAAGGATTATTGGCTGCCAAGACTTGCAAGCGGAGAAAAGATTGGCTGTTTTGGATTAACTGAACCCGATTTTGGATCTAATCCAGGCGGAATGATTTCGCATGCTGAAAAAGTTGACGGTGGATACAAACTTAACGGCTCTAAGATGTGGATTACCAACGGAACGATTGCAGATGTTGCCGTTGTATGGGCAAAATTAGATGGAGAAGTAAAAGGATTTCTTCTTGAAAAAGGAATGGAAGGTTTTTCCGCCCCCGAAATGAAAGGAAAACATTCTCTCAAAGCATCTGTAACTTCAGAATTGATTTTCCAAGATGTGTTTGTTCCTGAAGAAAATGTTTTACAGGGCAGCAAAGGTTTGAAATCACCGTTGATGTGCTTAAACCAGGCGCGTTACGGAATTGCATGGGGCGTTGTCGGATCAATGATGGCATGTTACAACTCGGCATTAAATTATGCAAAGTCGCGTGTTCAATTCAGCAAACCTATCGCTGCCTATCAGATGACGCAGGAAAAATTAGTTTACATGCTTACAGAAATTACCAAAGCGCAGCTTCTCAATTTACAGTTGGGTCGTTTGAAAGATAAAGGAGAAGTAAAACATACTCAAGTCTCGATGGCTAAGCGGAACAATTGCGAGAAAGCTTTAGAGATTGCGCGCATCGCACGCGAAATTCTTGGTGCAAACGGAATTCTGGACGAGTATCCCGTAATGCGACATTCACAAAATTTAGAATCGGTGAAAACTTACGAAGGCACACACGAGATGCACACGCTTATTATCGGCGAGGATATCACCGGTTACGCTGCATTTGATTAAAACCGGAGGTTGTCTCAAAATCCTCTGTGACCCCGTGACTCTTGGCGAAGCACAGAGAAAAATTTACTTTTGAAACAACCTCTTTTAGTAAATAGAAGAGGGAAAAATGAAAAAGAACAAAATTGAGTTTGATGGATTGACCTTTGACGACATACTTTTGGTTCCGGCACGTTCTACAGTTCTTCCAAGCCAGACGGATATAACTTCCAACTTAACACGCGAAATTAAACTCAACATTCCATTTCTCTCTGCTGCAATGGATACTGTTACAGAATCGCAAATGGCGATTGCAATGGCAGCACAAGGCGGAATAGGAATTATTCATAAAAATATGTCTATCGAAAAACAAGCCGACGAAGTTGATAAAGTAAAACGATCCGAGAGCGGAATGATTGTTAATCCGATTACACTAACGCCGGAGCGTACGGTCAAAGAAGCCGAACAGTTGATGTCGAAGTATCATATCTCCGGAATTCCGATCGTAGATGAAAATGGAAAATTAGTAGGTATACTTACTAACCGTGATTTGAGGTTTGAGCCAAACAGGAATCTCCTTGTAGGTCAATTGATGACTAAAGAAAATTTAGTTACAGCGCCGCTCGGTACTACGCTTCTTGAAGCGGAAAGAATCTTGCACAAACATAGAATTGAAAAACTTCCTGTAGTTGACCGCAGAGGAATAATAAAGGGATTGATAACTTACAAAGACATAATGAAGAAACAGAAATTTCCACATGCTTGTAAAGATGATCTGGGTAGATTACGTGTTGGCGCAGGCATTGGTGTTACGAAAGATACATTGTCTAGAGTTGAAGCATTAGTTGCATCTCACGTTGATGTAGTTGTTCTTGATACTGCGCACGGGCATTCCGACGGTGTTTTGAAAACGGTAAAGGAAATCAGAAAAAAATTTAAGAATGTTCAATTGATTGCGGGAAACATTGTAACAAAAGAAGCCGCACTGGAACTTGTTGCATCTGGCGTTGATGCAGTGAAAGTTGGAATAGGTGCCGGCTCTATTTGCACCACGCGTGTTATTGCTGGTGTGGGTGTTCCACAGATAAGTGCTGTGATCGAAGTTTATCAAGCACTCAAAGGGAAAAATATTCCAGTGATTTCAGACGGTGGAATTAAGCAAACCGGAGATGTTGCAAAAGCAATTGCTGCCGGAGCCGATACGGTTATGATGGGTGGAATGTTTGCTGGCGTTGATGAAACTCCTGGTGAAAAAGTTTTATTTGAAGGAAGAAGCTTTAAGGTCTACCGCGGTATGGGCTCGCTTGGCGCGATGAAACAAGGCAGCAGCGATCGTTACTTCCAGGATGTTGAAGCCGATATAAAGAAGTTAGTGCCGGAAGGAATTGAAGGACGCGTTCCTTATAAAGGTTCTCTCGCCGATACAATCTATCAGTTTATCGGTGGTTTGCGTGCTGCTATGGGTTACTGCGGCTCTAAAACAATTAATGATCTGAAAACAAAATCGAAGTTTGTAAAAATTTCCAATGCAGGTTTACGCGAGAGCCATCCTCACGATGTTATAATAACCGAAGAAGCGCCGAATTATCAGATGACAAAAAAACTTTAGCTCGTCTGTAAAATCAGAATTATAAGATTAATAGATAGGGAATTATGTTTAAGGTTCTTGTTATAGCTTATTATTATCCTCCACTTGGACTCAGCGGGGTTCAACGCACACTTAAATTTACAAAGTATATGAGCAAGTTTGGCTGGCAGCCGACTGTTATAACAACAGGTAACGTTGCTTATTTTGCTCATGATTTTTCTTTATTGAAAGAAGCTGAAGAAGCAAAAGTAAATATAATTCGCACCGAAGCTTTTGATGTAAACGCAATAGTTGGCAGGCAGTATGAGACTGTTAATATGCCTAAAGAATATGTCCGAAAAATTTTATCAGGAATAAGCAAAGTAATATTTATTCCTGATAACAAAAATTCCTG
>JBFLWC010000065.1:0-2446 GCA_040758415.1 Bacteroidota bacterium
TTTTCCACGCGGTGTAAGTTCTGCAATAACCGAATAAGCGAGCCGATCTTTATATGGCACAAGCGAACAAATTGTGTTTGACAATTTTTCCGGAAGCATCGGAATAACTTTGCCTACAAGATAAACACTGGTGGCGCGTTTTGCAGCTTCATCGTAGATTGCAGTGCCTTCGCAAACGTAATGGCTAACGTCTGCAATGTGAATGCCTACTTGATAATTTCCGTTTGATAGAATTTCGATTGAAACCGCGTCGTCGAAATCTTTTGCGTCTTCCGGGTCTATCGTAAAAATTATTTTGCTGCGAAGGTCAAGACGTTTTTTTATTTCGGATTGTGGAATTGTTTCGTGTATAGATTCCGCTTCGCGTATTATTTCATCCGGAAATTTGTATGCTAATCCAAACTCGCGCGCAATTGAAGAAATTTCTGTATTGTAACTTCCGGCTCTGCCCAAAATTTCTTTTACTTCACCTTCAGGATTTAGTTGTGCCGTCTTCCATTGGATTTCACCAACAACAACTTTATCGCCAACCGTAGCGCCGTTCAATTTGCTTGCTGCAACGTAAATATCTCTGTGAATTTTATCGTCATCCGGCTTGATAAAGAAAAACGATTTGCTCTTCTGAAGCGTTCCAACAATTTCTTTTCTCTTCCGCTCAACAACATTTATAATTTCTCCTTCTAAACTTTTTCCACGCCGCGATGCAACTAAAATAACTTCAACTAAATCGCCATGAAATGCCGTGTTAAAATTTCTGCCGGCAACGTAAACATCTTTAGTATTTTTATTCTTCAACATAACAAATCCGTATTCGCCTTGCCCGATGATTTGAAGCGTGCCTATTAATTTACCGCTGCCGAATGTGTTGAGTTGATAACGCTTCCCTTCCTTTTGGAGATATCCTTCTTTATTAAGCTCGTAAAGAAAATGTTTCAGTTCTGCGTAGTTATAATCTTCAACTATCTTCAGTTTCTTTGCTAGTTCATTCGGCTTAACTTTTAAAGAAGGGTGGTTCTTAAAAAATGCTTTTATCTCTTTTTTCATCAGAACTCGAATTTATATTTAAACGCTATTTCACTTACCTTATCTGCCCAGCCGAAAAATATAATCGGGTCTTTTCTTTCAAGCCGGATTATAAAACGAGGATTGAAAGGGTACTCAAATTTAATATTCGCTCTGGCAATGTTCTGGAATACTTCTGTTGTGCCGCCGAAGCTGTAACGTAAATTTTGAATTCTACCCGAGAGAGAAAATTTTGTAAACTCGCCCGCTTGGCTGATCTGAATGTTGTTTACCAAATCTCCAACGGCAGAGTTAACAAAATTTGTTAGAATAGAACCAAGAAATGAAGTAGCAGTATTGCCAATTAGATTTGTCTGTCCGGCAACTTGCGTTTTATCCTGTGCTGTTAAATCATCTTTAAATTTACCCATAAGAATGAACGAGAAGGCATCTGCGTAATCGTAACGTGTTTCCCGAATGTTGTTTTGAATATTTCTTGCGCCGATATAAACGCCAATACTTTCGGTATTGCCGGCAAGACTTTTACCAAGCTCTGAAAGAGGGCTTTTTATTTTTATTTTCACTGCAACGTCTTGAGGAGGTACGTTTATGTTGCGCGGGTCAACGTAATCGCTTGTGTATGTTGCAACAATGTCGAGATAGGGATTTGTAACATCGCTTTCAAATCTGATAAAGCCGGCGGCGTCGAATGATTTGAAAAATTCTAATTTTGATCCGGGCAAAAGTTCAAATGCACCCTGAGCGCGGGTTTCTTCGCTAAAGTTTGAGTATTTCAGATCGCCGCGCATCTCCACAATCAATTTTTGGTTTGCAACCTGAGAAAGAATGAAAACAAGTTTTGCATTGTTCTCTGTGTTTATTCCAATTTCGTAATCGAAGTTCAACGGCTCTTCTCTTTCTTCATTTTGTTTCTTCAAGTCTTTTTCTTTTGAAAGAACCTGTTTGAACCGTGCAAGCTCTTTATCAATCTTTGTTGAGTCTTCAACAAAAACAAAATTAAAATTCTTATTTGTAGTTCCGCCGCTTTCTTCTCCGGTAGTGTAAACGAGATCTGTATTTTTTATTAAAACATTTCCTTTGAAGAAAATTCTATCTCCCCGTTTTGTTAAAAGCCAATCGCCGTCTGTTCCTATAAAAAGATCACCGTGGAAAAAAGGAGTTATTCTTTGCGATTGATGCCCGAGTAAAGCAAGATCACCATTGAAACGGAGGTCTATAATTTTTGTCTTAAATCCGTCGAATAAAATTCCGCCTCTGCCTGTAATTGTTCCAGAGTATTTCGAGCCGCCGGCATTTGCTAAAACTAAACTGTCAACATCCATTGCTTGCTTGTCGAAGTGTAATTTAAGTCCGAACCTATAATTTAGATTGTTGTATAGTGAGGTAAACGCACCCTTTGTTAAATTTAGATTGCCCGAGTAAA
>JBFLWC010000066.1:0-4120 GCA_040758415.1 Bacteroidota bacterium
AAACCGGGGTCAACTATTTTTCTGTTGGCGGGGGCAACAACGTTATGATTGATTTTGAAAAGAATATCTCATTTAATAAATATTACTCCACTGCCGGTCCTCTACCAACTTCAATATTAATACCCGGCTCTTACTCTCCATCTTTCCAAATTGATTTTTTTCTTGCAGGAAGAATTCAAGAGAGAGCAATTGTTTACTTTGTTTTTGAAAATCTTTTAGACACAAAATATTTTATTGTGCCGTACTATCCAAAGCAGCCGCGCGGCTTGCGATTTGGTGTGGCGTGGGAATTTCTTGATTAGCAATCAGTCCATATCTAAATTGCTACACAACTTTTAAAAAAAATTAATTCATTTTAAGGATAGAGACTAATATGAAATTTAGATTAATTACTCTGTTGTTGTTTTTTTCTGTTACCATTTTCGCTCAAACTATAGTAACAACAACGCCCGAATATCCAGCTCAAACTGATCAGATAACAATTACATTTGATGTAACAAACGCAAGTCATCCAAAAAAAATTGCAGGTTATTCCGGAAATGTTTACGCACATACCGGTGTTACAATAGTTACCAACAATGGTACGCCGGTAAGGTGGCAAAAAGTAATTGGTAATTGGGGTGATAATGCAATTCAGCCACAACTTACTTACGTAAGTACAAATATTTGGAAGATCACAATTAACAATCCCAGAACATTTTACAACGTTACGGACCCTGCACAAAGAATTACAGAGTTAAACTTTGTGTTAAGAAGTTCAGACGGTTCAAAACAAACTGAAGATATTTTTATTCCTCTTTACCTGCCGGGGATTTCTGTTGTCTTTAACAAGCCTGCGGTAAATGTTTCTTTCGGAGATCCTATGCGCTCGCCTGTTTTTGTTTCTCAAGGAGGGAAAGTTGATATCTCTGTAACTGCTGCAGAAGTAGGAACAAAAACAAAATCAATCAAACTATATGTGAACGGAACGGAGAAAGTGCAAAGCGCAACAAAAAATCTTGATTACACTTTTAATGCGAACGAATACAGC
Source organism: Bacteroidota bacterium (assembly GCA_040758415.1). Lineage (GTDB taxonomy): Bacteria > Bacteroidota > Ignavibacteria > Ignavibacteriales > Melioribacteraceae > Fen-1258. The sequence goes on from JBFLWC010000066.1 coordinate 1,031, forward strand.
GGTGGAAAGAATGAAGTAAAAGTTGTTGCAACGGATACTGCCAGTGCAAAAGATTCATCTACGTTTGTGATAATGAAAAACCCGACTGTAAAAAATCTTCCGCTGCCGGCAGGAAACCAGATAGGAATAAACTACGGAAGTGATCCTACCAAAGTTACACTTGCTCTTTACGCACCACAGAAAAATTTTATTTATGTAGTTGGTGATTTCAACGACTGGAAAGTTGATACGACATTTTTTATGAATCGTTATGAACCAAAACCCGATAGTGTAATTTGGTGGGCAACAATTAATGTTCCCGTCGGAGTTGAACAGGCTTATCAATTTTTAATTGACGGAGATTTGCGAATCTTTGATCCGTACACAGATAAAATCCTTGATCCGTGGAATGACAACGATCCGGAATTACTAAAAGTATATCCAAATTTAAAACCATATCCATCAAAGAAAACAGAGAACATTGTTTCTGTTCTTCAAACAGACCAGCCATCGTACAATTGGAAAGTCTCAAAGTTCAATCGTCCTCAAAAAGAAAAGTTAGTTATTTATGATATACTTGTGCGCGATTTTGTTGAAACTCATTCTTATAAAACTCTTCTTGATACTTTGAGTTATTTAAAGAAACTTGGAATTAATGCAATCGAGTTGATGCCAGTATCAGAGTTTGAGGGGAACGACAGCTGGGGTTATAACCCTATGACATATTTTGCGCCAGATAAATATTACGGAACTAAAAATCAGTTGAAAGATTTTATTGACGCTTGTCATCAGAATGGGATTGCAGTGATATTAGATATAGTTTTAAATCATGCTTATGGACTCAATCCGATGGTTCGAATGTATTGGGATAAAGCAAGCGGCCGCCCTGCGGCTAACAATCCTTGGTTCAACCAACAGTCTAATTTTCAGAATCCCGATGCACAATGGGGGTACGATTTTAATCACGAAAGTAAAGCAACACAATATTTTGTTGATCGAGTAATAAAATACTGGCTTACCGAATACAAAATGGATGGCTTCCGGTTCGATTTCACAAAAGGATTTGGCAATAATATAAAAGATAGAAACACGGATCCGTGGGGCAGCAAATACGATGCGGATAGAATTCGTCTCTTAAAAAGAATGGTTGATAGAGCTTGGTCGTATGATCCAACGGCAATTATGACTTTTGAACATCTTGCAGAAAATTCTGAAGAAACTGAACTTGCCAATTATGGAATTCTTTTGTGGGGAAATATGAATTACAACTACAACGAGGCAACAATGGGCTGGCTTTCAAATTCCAACTTCAGCGGCATCTCTTATAAACAAAGGGGATGGAACGTTCCGAATCTCATCGGATATATGGAAAGCCATGATGAAGAAAGATTGATGTACAAAAACCTAACTTACGGCAACTCAAGCGGAAGCTATAATATCAAAAATCTTTCAACCGCGTTAAGCAGAATGGAATTAGCAGGCGCTTTTTTCTTTACGGTACCGGGTCCAAAATTTATGTGGCAGTTTGGCGAACTTGGTTATGATGTTTCAATCAATCAAGGAGGAAGACTCTCTCCGAAGCCAATCCGATGGTACTATATGAACGAACCGGATAGAAAAAAATTATTCAATACCTATGCAGCGTTAATTCGTTTGAAAAAAAATTACCCTGCTTTCTCCAGCGCAGATTTTACATTGAATGCAGCAGGTGCAGCAAAAAAAATTAACATTAATCACAGCTCTATGAATATTGCAATAATTGGCAACTTTGATGTAACCACTTCAAGTATATCACCTTCATTTCAAAACACAGGTAAGTGGTATGAGTTCTTCACCGGGGACAGCATTAATGTTAGCGATGTAAATATGCAAATCAGTTTACAAGCGGGAGAATATAAACTTTATACTTCCCAAAAAATTCCTAAGGCGGCAGATCTTATTACAAATGTGTTAGAACAAAAAACGATTCCAACAGAATTTCGTCTTGAACAAAATTATCCGAACCCCTTTAATCCAAGTACGGTTATAAGTTACCAGTTAGCGGTTAGCAGTTTTGTAACATTAAAAGTTTATGACATACTTGGTAGAGAAGTTGCAACACTTGTAAACGAATATCAGCAGCCCGGAACCTATAATTCGCAATTTTCAATCTTGCCTGTCGGCAGACAGGTTCGCAATTTTCAATTACCCAGCGGTGTTTACTTTTATCGGTTACATGCCACCGCACAGGCAAGAGATTATGTTCAGACTAAGAAGATGGTATTATTGAAATAAAGTTCAGCAGTCAGCCCGTCTCACTAGCGATTCGGCGAAGCGGGCTATTAGTCCTTAGCTTTTTAAGAATTAGCTAAACAAAAATCCCAAAACTGAATTTGGGGTTTTTTACTTGCTGATTTTTTGTGCAGCTAATTGTATTGTTGTAGCGCAATTGTAAATCTGCGCTACAACAATGTGCAAAATTATTTCATCAGCAGCATCTTCTTCGATTGAACATAATTGTTTGCCTGCCCCGCTTGTGCGGTGGCTCTGATTGTGTAAATGTATACGCCGCTTGTTAGTTTACTTGCATCAAAGTTAACTTTGTAATAGCCGGCTGGTTTGTTTTCATTCACCAACGTTGCAACTTCACACCCAAGCATATCGTAGACTTTTATTGTAACCATTCCATCTTGCGGAAGTTGATAATTGATTGTTGTTGATGGGTTAAATGGATTAGGATAATTTGAGATTGAGTATTCAGTCGGCAGCTCGTTTGAAAGTGAAACAATTGGTTTGTCTTCATAAATATTATAAATATTTTTTTTCCCGAAAACAGCTGTCCATGCTGGATCGGAATACGTTCCCTCGGTAGAATAATATGCTCGCACATCATACTGAACTAAATCATTTGTGTAACCATTTGTGGCAATATAGGTATCATCGGTATAAGTTTGTATGCCTCTTCCAACAGTTGCAAGTAAAGTTGGTATATCACCATCTTGTTTTACCTTTCTCCAAATTTGAAATTGGTTTACTGCGGGATTCGGGTTATCAGTCCATGTTACAACAATTGGCTGCCCAAAATCATAACCTCCGGCAACAACATTCTCCCCGCTGTTGGTTGGTTTGCCG
>JBFLWC010000067.1:0-3404 GCA_040758415.1 Bacteroidota bacterium
TTAAAACATCACGGCCCCTGTGGGAAGGCGCACAGTTAGATTTAACCTGGAAAGTTGGCTGGGGAATAAATAAAACTGCTGCTCTCAGATCAGACTCGCTTGGTAATGTAACCATAGCAAACATACTTTCAACCGGCACTATTGATAGGTCGTTCTTGAGTTTGCCGCCGACTTTTTTCTTTTCATTTTTTGGAAATGGAATAAAGAAAGTTTCTGAATTGTACGATAAATCATCTGCTAACCCCAATGAAAGCTTGTCCGAGGCATTCTTAAAAGGATTTGAAACCTTTTCGATTTTCTCTAAGATCCCCATCCTCTCAAAAGTGATGAAATATATTCCGCGTCCAAACTGGACTTTTACCTGGAGCGGTTTGGAAAGGTATGAGATATTCAGCTTCGCAAAAAGAGTTACTATCAATCACGCGTACGTCTCAAGTTATAGCGAGGGCTGGAGAATAAATCCGTACGGGTTGCGGGAAGTGCAGACTCAAAGAATTGAATATGCTTTTTCACCTCTAATGGGAATCAGTATGAACTTTGAACAATTTTTAGGCGGAAGTTTTCAAGGTAACATCCGTTACACCACAAAAACAGCATACAGTGTCGGCGTTTCAGCTAAAAACATTACCGAAGCATTTAGCCGCGATATAAGTGTATCGGCAAGCTACACTAAAACAGGTTTCGAACTGCCACTATTTGGAGTATCGCTAAAGAACGATCTTGAAATTTCTTTTACATACACAAGCGGTAAAACTTCCAGCATTATTTTTGAAATGGATCAATTCAAGGAGAGCGGAATACAACAGGGAGGAAAAACCAACACAATTATAGAACCCAAAATTAAATACGTAATGAGTTCGCGTGTAACTCTATCAATCTTTTACAGAAGAACAAGCATCGAGCCGGTTGGTGCAGAAAGAATTTCGCCTACAACAACAAACGAAGCCGGCGTTGATGTTAGAATAACTATTCAGTAAAATTAAACAGAAAAATTTTTGCTATATGAAAAAAAATAAAATTCTTTGGGTTGACGACGAAATAGAACTTCTCCGCTCTCACATATTTTTTTTGGACGAGAAAGGTTACGAAGTTGAAACAGTAACTAACGGCGAAGATGCAATCTCTGAAGTGAAGAACAAACAATTCGATCTGATCTTTCTTGATGAAATGATGTCCGGTCTTGGCGGTCTTGAAACGCTTTCGCAAATCAAAGAGATCAATCCGAATATTCCCGTTGTAATGATAACCAAGAGCGAAGAAGAATCGTTAATGCACGATGCAATAGGTAGTAAGATTAGCGATTACCTTATCAAACCGGTTCTTCCCTCGCAGGTTTTGATGGTTTGCAAAAAAATTCTTGAAAGCAAAAAAATTTCCGGTCAATACGTTGCAAAAGATTATTTGCAGGACTTCAATGAAATCTCACAGCAGCTTTTGTTGAATCCCGATTTTGATGATTGGGTTGAAATATATCTCAAGCTCACAAATTGGGATATGGAACTCGACCTTCATCCCGAAATTGATTTGCGCCAAACTTTAATTGAGCAGCGAAAAGAATGTAATCAGGAGTTCAGCAAGTTTGTAGAAAAAAATTATAAAGATTGGACTGATAACGTTGGAAGTGAGAACACGCCGGTTCTGACTACACAGATTGCTGAAAAATATGTTTTTCCTCATCTTGTAAAATCAAACGGACCCGTTTTCTTTTTTGTGATTGACTGTCTGCGCCTTGATCAATGGTTAGTGATGGAAAAACACTTGAATGATTTGTTCAATATCCAGAAAGATTATTACTACTCGATTCTTCCTACCGCCACACCTTATGCTCGCAACGCATTATTTGCCGGCTTGTTCCCATCCGAAATTGAAAAGCATTATCCCGATTTGTGGGGAACTATGAATGATGATGAAAACAGCATGAACAAATACGAAAAGGATTTGCTGCAAAACCTTCTAGATAGAAAAAAAATTTCTTTGAATAATGATTTGAAGTATGTAAAAATAATTGATCCGGAAGTCGGGCGGTCGTTTGAACAAAATGTCCTTTCTCACAAGAAAACTCATTTTATGGCAGTGGTTGTAAATTTTTTAGATATGATTGCACATGGCAGATCAGATTCTCAGATTCTTAAAGAAATTGCGCCTGAGGAATCAGCGTACCGTTCGTTAACAAATAGCTGGTTTCAACATTCTTCGTTGCTAAACACATTCCGCGCAGTAGCAACAATTCCAAACGCAAGAATTGTGGTTACTACAGATCATGGCAGCATTCGCACAATGCGCGGTGCAAAAGTTCTTGGCGATAAGGAAGCGTCAACTAATTTGCGTTTCAAGTTCGGACGCAACTTGAAAGTAGACGACAAGCATGCAATATTTATAAAAAACCCGCTCGATTATAAACTGCCAAAACGCGGGCTGACGATAAGTTATATAATTTCGAAGGAAGATTTTTATTTTATTTATCCGACCGACTACCACAAATATTTGAGTTATTACAAAGATAGTTTTCAACACGGTGGAATTTCCATGGAAGAGATGATTCTTCCCATTATTACTATGGAGAGCAAAAGTTAGATGGTATTTTCTTCCCACAACGTTGTGTCCTCTGAAAACGAAACTGCAGAAGTTGCAAGAGAATTCTCGAAAGCACTTAGCTTAGGCGATATTGTTTTGTTGAATGGTGATCTTGGTTCTGGTAAAACTTTTTTTGTGAGGTGTGTTTGCCTTGAGTTTGGAATTAAAAACGTATCGAGTCCAAGTTTTGCAATTGTGAATGAGTATCATAATCATAAAAAAATTATTCATTTCGATTTTTACCGGATCAAGAAAGTTGAAGAGCTATACGATATCGGTTTTGAAGATTACATAAACAGCAATGAAGCAATTGTATTTATTGAGTGGGCAAACATGTTTCCTGTTATTCTTCCAAAACGGAATTATCAAATTGAATTTAAGTTTGTAAACAATTCTTCGCGCAAAATATCAATTTTAAAAAATGAATGAAACACTTCCCATATTAGCTATAGAAACATCCGGTGATCTGTGCAGCGCTGCAGTTCTTCTTGGTGAAAAAAATTTTGTTGAACTGAATTATTTGCAAAAGCATATTCACTCTCAAAAGTTGATTGATATAATTGACGCGGTTTTGAAAAATGCAAACGTTGAACTGAAGCAGATAAAATCAATTGCTGTTTCGATGGGACCGGGTTCATTTACCGGATTAAGAATTGGTCTATCGGCTGTCAAAGGAATTGCATTCGGAGCAGGTCTGCCGATTATTCCGGTGCCTACGTTCGATGCTTACGCATTTAATATTGCACGGGTGCTGCCGGACGGCTCAAAATTTATAATAGCAATAAACGCAAACATTGACGAACTGTATTTTGAAAAGTTCGTCAAAAAAG
>JBFLWC010000068.1:0-2749 GCA_040758415.1 Bacteroidota bacterium
ATTTTCTCCGGTAAAAAATATTTTAATTAAAATGCGTTTTAAAAATAAGCAAATCTTTTAAAACAGGAATTATTTTTTGTGTTCACTACAACTAAAACTGGATTTTTTTCTGCACGGTTTCTGCGATATCCGGTGATACTAAAATTCTTCCGCACGATTCGCAAGAAAACAACCTTTTGCTTTGTTTAATTTCAATTTGTCTTTGCGGAGGAACAACATTGTGGCATCCAGAACAAGCCGAGCGGTTAATTGTAACAACTGCTTTACCGCCAAGCGCTTTGCGTATTCTCATGTATGTATTGTAATCCGGCTTTTTAACTTTTACCGCTATCTTTTGCCGCTTATCCATTAAACGCGTTTCTTCACGCTCGTTCGCTTTGATTATCTCTTTTAATTCGTTTTCTTTTTCTTTCAATTCTTTTGAAAGAGTATCAAGCTGCGGTTCAATTTCATTAATTTCTGTTTTCAACTTTTGCACAAGGTCTTCAATTGCAGCGCTTTCTGCTTCAAGTTTAGTTATCTGCGCTTCGGTATGGTCAATCTCTTTTGTGAGGGCATCGTATTCTTTGTTGTTTCGTACCTGATAAAGCTGCGATTTGAATTTTTTCAAGTTAGCCCTCAAGCGTTCAACGTCTTCATCGTTTTGTTTGCGCTTACTAAGTGATTTCTTCTTCTCGTCTTCTTTTGTATCTATCTGATCCTTGATAGTTTGAAGCTGCGATTTCAAATCTGTAACCGCAGCAGGAAGATCGCCGCGCAATTCCTCTAGTTCATCAAGCTGATTGTCGATCAACTGGAGTTCATAAAGTATTGCTATTTTTTCTAACAATTTGCTTCTCCTTAATGTTTATAAAACTTTACAGGGTTTGTGCTGCCCGAATATTTTAAAACTTTTATTCCATCTTTTTCTGAAAAAAATTTTTTCATTTTTTGTTGAACTACATTTAGCGAAAGAATTTCCGTTTCATAATGCCCGGCATCAATTAGTAAAACATTTCTTTGTGCTTCTTGAAAAGTATGGTATTTCACATCTGCAGTTATAAATGCATCTGCACCGCTTTCAATAGCGCTATTTAATAAGCCGGCACCGGAGCCGCCGCAAACCGCAACTTTATGAATCGGTTTTCCTTTTCCTTGACAATACTTCACAGCTTTTGTTTTCAATGTTTTGCAGACGAGGTGCAGAAATTCTTTCTCGTTTATTTCTCTTTCCAGTTCTCCAATTGCACCGGCGCCATAGTTTACATTTTTGTTTTTTAGCGGATAAATATCATATGCGGGCTCGTCATAAGGATGTGCTTTTAGAAGTGAAGAAATCACTTTGTTTAATTTCCATGAATCAACGATAAACTCAAAACGAACTTCGCTCACTTTTTCAAATCTATTCTTTTTTCCAAGCAGCGGATTAGATTTCTCCGACCCTTTAAAAGTTCCTATCCCGTTGAGTCTAAAACTGCAATTGTCGTATTCACCAATTTTACCGCCTCCGGCACTAAACACTGCGTCTGCAACTTTATCTAAACTTTCTTGCGGAACAAAGACAACAACTTTTAATTGATTATTCTCTTCGAGAGAGAGGAAGCGGATATTTTTTAACTTGAGTGTTTTTGCAAGTTCAAATGAAACGCCTTCTTTTGTAAAATCTAAATTTGTGTGTGCAGAGTAAACTGTGATATTGTTCTTGAGAATTTTTTCTATGAGTTTTGCTTTGGGGTCTTTTTCGGTGTCTAATCTTTTTATTGCCTCAAAGATCAGCGGGTGATGTGTAAAAATGAAATTGCATTTTTTTTGAAGGGCTTCATCTAGGACTTCCTCGTCTAGCTCAAGGCAGAGCATAATGTTCTTGATTGTTTGTCTCCTTGAGCCAATTTGAAGTCCGACGTTGTCTTTCTCCATAGCAGCTCCGGGCGGCGCCCATTCTTCCAGATATTTTGTCAAATCTCTTACAATCATATATAAAAAAAATGCACTCCTAAATTAGAGAGTGCATTTGGCTTTCAGAAACTTCTACTTACAAGCTCTGTCTTTTTTCGTCCGAACGATTTTATTATAAATTTTTTTCTCATAAATGCACCCAAAATATATCATTATTGCCGGTTAGATTCAAACCATCATTGCATTCTATTCAAGGTTAGATTTTAATATGAAGAGTGTGTTCAGTATAAAAACAAGATCTATGTAATTGAACAAATTGTAAAGATGACTTAATTATTGACCGATAGCTGACGGAGTAGGATTTTGAGTTTTGGATTTTGAATTTTGGATTTTGAGCTTTGGATTTTTGATTTTGGATTTAGAATACAAATAGCAGTATGAATTGTGCGCCTCTTTATTAATACTTATATTCGACCAGAAAATTATTTTGAAAGAGAAACTTATAACAAAATGGATAACTCACCCGGTGTGTCTCCCCCCAAAAAATTCCAACGTTCAAAAAATAATGTTGTAATATCCGGCGTTTGTTCCGGCATCGCAGAATATTTAAACACAGATGCTGCCATCATACGTATTATTGCACTGCTTACACTATTGCTTGGCAGCTGGAGTGCTGTTGCATATTTATTGACGGCTTTACTTCTGCCTGTCGAACAAAATCCTAAACAACTTTCTCTGGAAGAAATGAAAACTCTTCGAAAAGAAAATTTTAGAACGGTCCTGGGCGGCTTGATGATACTAACTGGAGTTCATTTCGCATTTATCTCGTTTGGTATCGGAGATAGTTCAAGAATATTTATTCTTCCACAAAGTT
>JBFLWC010000069.1:0-4534 GCA_040758415.1 Bacteroidota bacterium
TGCGCCTTGTAATTTTTGTAGAAACTCTCTCTTGAATTCCATAATTTGTCATTAGTCAATAGTTAGTCGTTAGTATCGAGTATTTAGTAGTTAGAGAATTTAGCTAAGGTCTAAGTACTAACGACTAACTACTAACGACTAACTACTAACGACTAAATAACCACTGACCATCACTCGTTTTTAATATCGTTTAAAAGTTTCTTTGCTTCTGCAAGACGTTTCTCATCATCCTGGTGTTGAATAGAACTAGCGACGGCTTTGTTTAACATTTCGCGCGCAGTTTTATAGTCGTCTTCCCGTATAAGAGAGTTTGCGTAATCTACGTAGAACATGATGTAATTGGGTTTAAGCTCAATTGCTTTTTTGTATTCTTCAAGGGCAATTTCATTATCTGCCCAGCCAAGACCAAGAATAGAACGTGCCGGTTTCCACTTCTGACTTGTTCTAGCATGTGTGCGTGCTAAAACATAATGGGCAACGGCTTGAATTTCATTGCCGCCGTTTCCAAGTTTAATAGCTTTTTCTACATCGGCTCTAACCGAGTTTACAACACCTGCTACAGAAAAGACGCCTTTAAACAATGCAATTTTTCCATTTGCAATTGCGCGGCGTAAATAAGTAACCGATTTATCCGGCGCTTGTTTGATTGCTTTTTCTGCAAACTCAACTGCTTTCTGATATGTTGCAAGCTGAGCATCCTCTTGTTCACCCGTGCTTGTTGGCATGTGATCTGCAATATCAACATAAGTTCGGGATAAGCGCCAGAGAATTTCAAAATTGTCCGGCTCTATTTTTTCTGCTTTCTTAAAAGATTCGAGCGCTTGCTCATTGTTGAATTGCTTGTAATATTTTTCTCCTTCGTCAAGAAGTTGATCAACCGATTGTGCTTTTGTGTTGATTAATAAAACGGAGAGGAAGAAAAAAAGGAAAACGAAAGATTTGCCTGTTTTTTCCATAACTTGTTTCCTTAAGTTAGTTGTATGATTAATTTATTATGAACCGTCCGCGTCAAACTTTTCGTTCGGAATAAAAAGAGAAGTATTTGCCAGAGGCAAAAATTTTGTCCAGGTGCTTCCTTTATTTTTATCTGCTTCAATTGCGTATTTATATGCGTTTGTTTTTGCACTCAGCTCATCGGCTTGATAGAGGGCAATCGCTTCTAAAGTTTTCGGTTCAACGGGCGAAGCAAATTCAAGTTTGCCTTGATGACTAAGCACGAGATGTATTAAATGAGTTTTTAAATCCTGCGGAAAGTCTGGAATTGCTGCCGCCGCTTTTTCGACCTCAAGCGCACCAATTATGATATGTCCGATCAACTTTCCTCTGTCGGAATAGTCGAACACCGAATCGTAAATGAGTTCATCCGTTTTGCCAAAATCGTGAAGCAGCGCGCCGCAAATTAACAGATCCCGGTTTAGATTAGTATGAACCGAGCAAATCAGATCGCAAATGCGAATTATCTCGAGTGTATGTTCTAATAACCCGTGAATATAAGCGTGGTGCCACCCCTTGCCTGCCGGCGCGCGTATGAATTTATCATAGCTCTCTCCGGATAAAATTACTTTGATTAGCCGGCTTAAATATGGATCTTTAATTGACGCGACAGCCTGATTTAGTTCATCGAGCATTTTATTAAGCGGGCGGCGCGACTTTGGAAGAAAATCTTCCGCTTTAACATCATCTTCATCTTGTGAGGGACGAATCTTATCAATTTTTATTTGTGGTGCGCCGTTAAACTCTTCGATTACTCCGGCAACTTTTACAATTGTTCCCTCTTTAATCTTGTTTGAAATATCATCTACTCTATCCCAAACTTTTGCCGGCAGAGCCGTTGATTTATCGCGCAGTTCGAGATCTAGATAAGGTCTTCCATTCTTTGCGCTTTTAACCTGGCTTCGGGTAACGACGAGGAATAAAGCAAACGCGTCGCCTGTTGAAAATTCGTTCAGTTCTTTTTGATCAAGCATAAAATCCAATCTCGTGTTTGTTCTGTAAGCGGCGCAGATTTCGAATTTGCGTTACAACTTAAGTTGCTGTCTATGAGATTAATGCAAGGGCAAGTTACGAAAATATTTTGAAGGGCAAAATTAGTTCTCGAGAAATTTAACAACGCTCTCTATTGGCAGACGAACCATAATTGAGCGGTGAATTAACTCAACCGAGACAGCAAACCATTTTTCTTCTTGCTCGCAGTTCACAACTCCAATTGCATCCTTAAATGGACCTTCGATAATTTTCACTTTTGTTCCCACTTCTATTTTTGCACTCACAAAAACATCCGGCGATTGGGTAAGCATGATCTTCAAATTTTCGATTTGCCAAGCCGGTATCACAGATGGCTTGCCATTAAAACTTATGCAGCGAACGATTGCTTTTTGGGCTATAGCATGATACCTTTCCTTATCATCAGCGTGAATAAAAATGTAACCTCTGAAAAGCGGTTCGGTAACTTTCTTTTTTCGGTCGCTCCACTTTTTTACTCTTGTAAGTGTGGGCAGGTAGTGTTCTATTAAAATGCTTTCAAGCTGTAATGCGGCTTTGAATTCGTGACGCGGTTTTGTGTAAAGTGCAAACCATTGTTTTCCGTTTGTACAGCTGTCTTCCATCTTTATTTTTCTTCTTGATTTAAGACAATTTGGATTTTTTCTTTTATTTCAGGCAATTTATTTTTAACCGCATCCCAAAGAATTTTATAATCTACATGAAAATAATTATGAATTATTTTATCTCTCATTCCAGAAATTTTTTTCCATTCAATATCACTATGCGCTTTGCGGAAATCTGTTGATAGATTTTTGACTGCTTCTCCAATAATTTCAAGACTTCTAGAAAATGCTCTGGTGTATATTTCACTCTTAAGAAATGTATCGTAATTAAGATTTTCAGTGATCTTCAATAAAAATATTATCTCATCAAGAATGTGCCTTAAATAAACTTCGTTATGCTTCATACCATTGAATTTCATTTTTGATGTATGGAAGTATATAAGGACTAATTCCTTCCTCGGTTAAGAGGTCTATCTTTCTGTTAAAAACTTTCTCCAATGCAAAAGCAAGTTCAATAAAATTATCAAAAGTCTTTTCTTCAAAATCAACCAGTAAATCAATATCACTTCCTTTTGATGCTTCATCTCTTAAATAAGAACCGAACAAACCGATTTTCTTCACACGATATTTCTTTAGTATGCTATGATTCCTTTGTAAAATCTTAAAAATATCCTTTGATGATAAATTCTTGTTCATATAAAACATTATTCATTTGCAATAAAAATAAGAAAAGACTTCTTAAAAGATACTTTTATATAGCTGAAAATGTAAACGATATAACATCAGTTGGAATATTGAATTCCTTCTCAGTATAAACATTCTCTTATCAGTTGAATCAATAAATTACTTTCTACCGGTTTGGATATTACTTTATCTACACCCAACCTTAAATATTTTTTTGTAATCTCATCATTTAATTTGGCAGATATAACAATTATGGGAATAGTTCTGTTCGTCTCTTTTTTTTGAACCGCTTCAACCAATTGTATACCATTCATCAGCGGCATATCGTGGTCGGTAATAATTATTGTTGGAAGTAAATTACGGTATAGTGCAATCGCTTCGTATCCATTATCTGCAAACTTTACTTCAAAGTTGGGTAGGGCTTGTTCAATAATTTTTTTGTAGAGTGTGCGGGTTCCATAATCATCTTCGACCAACAAAACAATATTCTTTGCTTCCGGAACAGTTAGATGGAATTCACTTCCTTCTCCGACCTGCGAGTAAAACCAAACTTGTCCTCCATGCTTTTCTATAATTTCTTTTACAAGTGTGAGCCCGAGTCCGCTTCCTTTTTCTCCGCCGGTTCCTACTAAAGAAAATTTTTGATCAATCTTGAAAAGTTTAGTCTGATTTTCTTCAGAAATCCCGAGTCCCTCATCGCGGACAACAATTTCTATCATTCCTTCCTTAAATCTGCTTGAAGAAAGATGAACTTCTTTTCCTTCGGGTGTAAACTTTATCGCATTGCTTGTTAGGTTAATAACAGCTTGACTGATTAACCGTTCGTCCGCATCAATGTAAAGATCAACTGGAATATCAATTCTCACGTCAATGTTCTTGTGGATTGCATCCCCCGTTAACGGAGCAACAGCAGTTGATACAACAGTTTTTACATTGAGCCGCACAGGTTCAACTTTAATTCTTCCGGTCTGAAGGCGCGACCAATCCAATAAACAATTAATTAGATTTAACTGCGACCTCGACGCATCGTAGATGTACCTGAGATACTCGTTCTTCTCCTCTTCAGAAATGTCCGATTCGTTTAAAAGTATTTCCGAAAAGCCAAGCAGTGTTGTAAAAGGCGAGCGCAAATCGTGTGAGATAATCGAAATGAATTTGTCCTTCGCGGTGTTTTGTTCTTTGAGTTGATCTTGCGATTTTTGCAACTCAATTTCTTTCAATACAACTTCGGTAATGTTAAGCACAACGCTTTTTTGTTCTGTAATTACCGAACTATTTGGGGCACGTTCTACTCTTAAAAATTC
>JBFLWC010000070.1:0-3265 GCA_040758415.1 Bacteroidota bacterium
TATTGAAGCACCAGGTTTCATAATAAACGGAGACGGGTTGAATGTAAACCAATATTCACCAAACAAAGCATACTCGATTGGAGCGATAATAAATAAAATCAAGATTTGGGGAATGAAAGCGAAAACATACAATGAGAAATTATCCTTGAATCTATTCTTTACACCTATCTTATTGTTCAGCATAGTTATTAAATAAGAAGAAACAAGGAGTAAAATTATTAATGGCAAACCCCCATGAATAATTCCTTTAGAAAATGTAACCGGGACAACTTCAACAAGATGAAAAGCGTTTGTAACTATAATTGAATTAAGCGAAAACTTAAAAGCAGCACTAATTAAACAGATGGTTACAAAATTTTTATGCTCGGCTTGAATAATATTCTCTGCAGTTTTAACAGGCGAGTACAACAACTTTCCAATCGTATCCCAGAGATCAATGTTTACAACTCTACTTCTCAAAAAAGAATTGCATTTAGCACAGTTGAGTTGATAAAAAGGATTCTCATTTCCACAATTATTGCATATCAAAATGTTTTTCATAAGTATTTAGATAACTTTTCAAAAATTAATTTTCACAGAAAATTGCATATTACCGATATAACTATTTCCCGTAACATCAAAATCGAACAAGTGAGCATCCACGTAAGCATCAATAAGATTTAGTAAATAAGTCAAGCCAATAAAAACAGCTACCAAATCGCGCTGGTCTTTATAAAATTCACGCCCATCCAGATACGTTTTGAAACCATCTTTATTTTCTAAAAGACTTTGAGAATACAAATCTCTGTACCTGAGGTAAAAATTGTTATTAGTGTTCCAAAGATATCCCAAATAGCCAAGTGTGCCCCACACTATTGGAATCTTCCAATAAGATTCATTATAAAACTGACCGAAGCCGGGCAGAATTGCGCTTCTTAAAACGGCTTCCCACGGAGATTTTTTCATTTCAAATTTACTCGTGTCAATTTTGACGGTGTTAGAATCGAAAGGTTGTAGTTGTGCGGAAATTTCTTTTGCAAAGAAAAAAAAGGTTAAAAGCAAAACGCTTCTTTTAATTATAATTTTTGCTGATAATTTCAAATAATCTTTCTAATTCGTCGTGTGAATAAAATTCTATTATAAGTTCTCCGGCGCCGTTCTTTTTTTGTTTGCAAATTACTTTTGTCCCCAGAATCCCCTGTAACTTTTCTTCAAGGTCTCTTTGCGATAAACTACTCAAATCTTTTGAAGGGGCAGTAACTTTTTTCTTTTGTTTATTGTTAAAACTAAGATATTTTCTTGCTAGTTCTTCAACTTTTCTTACAGAAAGATTTTGCTTAATTATCTTATCCAGAATTTCCAACTGTATCAACTCATTTGGAAGATTTATTATTGCACGTGCATGCCCGGAAGAAATTTCATCTTTGATCAAACTCTGTTGAATTTTTTGAGGCAGCCGCAACAACCTTATTGTATTTGTTATTGTTGTGCGATCTTTTCCAACCTTATCGGCTATTTCATCCTGAGATAAATTACACTCATCCATTAATCTTTTGTATGCGTTTGCTATTTCAATTGCGTTCAGCTTTTCTCTCTGAATATTTTCAATTAAAGATAAAGCCAGCATTGCTTCTTTGGTTTCTACTTTTATTATGTATGCTGGAATTTCTTTTATCCCTACATCTTTGCAAGCACGCAGCCGTCGTTCACCGGAGACTAATTGATATTGATCTTTTTCGACACGTCGAACAGTGATCGGTTGAATGAGTCCGTTTTCTAAAATTGATTTTCTTAATTCATCTAGTGCTTGAGGATCGAATTTGGTTCTTGGCTGGTAAGGATTTGGCGATATTGTGTTGAGTGGAATCCTGGCAAGTACATCGTAAGATACGCCGTCATCTTTTTGCAAATCTTTGCTGGAGATTGTAACCGGTGCATCAATTTTATCTTTCATTTGAGGATTGATTAAAGCATCTAATCCCCTTCCAAGTCCGGGCTTCATTTTACTCAACTAATATTTTTCTTTAGTTCAGAATCATTTCTTTGAATTAATTCGGAAGCCAGCGAGATATAATTTTGCGCACCAACCGAACTTGCATCATATAAAATTACCGGCTTTGAATGGCTTGGCGCTTCAGACAAACGAACATTCCGATGAACAATTGTGTTAAAGACTTTTGCACCAAAATATTTTTTTACTTCTTCAACAACTTGATGAGAAAGCCGCAAACGTGTATCGAACATTGTCAGCACCACGCCTTCAATTGTAAGAGATTCATTAAAATTTTTTTTAACGATGTTAATCGTATTTAACAACTGTCCTAATCCTTCTAAAGCAAAGTATTCACACTGAACAGGAATCAAAACAGAATC
The DNA here is from genome assembly GCA_040758415.1 of Bacteroidota bacterium. Taxonomy (GTDB): domain Bacteria; phylum Bacteroidota; class Ignavibacteria; order Ignavibacteriales; family Melioribacteraceae; genus Fen-1258. The sequence goes on from JBFLWC010000070.1 coordinate 2,353, forward strand.
TGCACAGGTTAAAGCATTCAACGTAAGCAAACCAAGAGACGGGGGACAATCTATAAAAATAAAATCGTATTTCGGCTCGATCACTTCAAGTGATTTCTTTAAGAGATATTCCCGTTTTTCCATCGAAACCATTTCTACTTCAGCACCAACTAAATCTATAGTTGATGGAAGAATATCGAGGTATGGCATATACGTATTAACAATACAGCTGTCTGCTTCTTCAATACCTATCAAAGTTTGGTAAACAGAATGTTTATTGTTTTCAACACCAAGCCCGGATGTTGAATTTGCTTGCGGGTCAACATCAATCAACAACGTTTTGTATTCAGCTGCTGCAACCGAAGCCGAAAGATTTATTGCAGTAGTGGTTTTACCAACTCCGCCCTTTTGGTTTGCAATCACAATTATTTTCGCCATAAAAGAAATCTATCTCCAGTACAAAAGTTATTTTTATAACTCAATTTCCTGCCCGAACTCCATCACAATACATTTCTTGCCAGCTTGCTCGATTTTTTTCTTGAACTCTTTTGGATCGGCAGAGATAACCGGGAAAGTATTATAGTGCATTGGTATTGCAGTTTTAGGATTTGCCAGCTCAACAGCTTTTACTGCATCTGTAATTCCCATCGTAAAGTTATCACCAATCGGGAGGAGCATATAATCAAGCGGGGTCATTTCCCCTATCAGTTTCATATCGTAGAACAAACCTGTATCTCCAGTGTGATAAAGATTTTTTCCATCAACAGATAGAACTACACCAGCCGGTTCTCCAGCATAATTATTATCGGGAGTCATCGAACCGTGATGTGCAATGGTGAATTTTATCCTGCCGAAATCAAAATTATAGCTGCCTCCAATATGCATATTATGTGCTTGAAAACCTTTTGCAGCGCAGTAGTTTGCTAATTCGTTC
>JBFLWC010000071.1:0-3548 GCA_040758415.1 Bacteroidota bacterium
AATTTTCAAATTCCAATTTCTTTAGGAAATGGGGTTTTTGGTAATTGGAATTCGAGATTTGTTTGTTATTTGTAATTTGATTCTTGGAATTTTACTTCATCTCCTTTTCTTTGCGTAAGATGAGTTAGTAATTAGCTGTTAATAGTTGCCGCAAAATTTAGAATGTTAATTAGCTTTCTGTAAACTAAACTTTGCTGCTTCCAAAGGCAAGGCTGAACTCAAAAACGGAAAGCAATACCAAGTCTCAAGTTTCCCAACCCGATGCTCCATCCGTTCGTGTTGCTTTCGTTAGTATTCTCGGAAACAGACTGATTAGGAGATGAATTATATTTGTTTGAGTATCTCCGTTTACCCCAACTATAACTTCCTGAAATTCCGTATTCTCCTATTAACGAAAGTTGTTTTGTGACAAAACATTCTACTCCGGCTGTCCCCCCAATACCAATGCCAAGCGAATATTGAAGTATTTCGTAAGAATTATAACTCTTCGAGCCATCGTTTTGAGTTTGGTCAGCCGATTCATAACGAAAAATTCGATTGAGCGAAATAAACGGACCGGCGCCTAAGAATATTCTGACTAATGATTCATTCAACGGGTACCAAAGATACTGGGTTGTGAAATTTAGCATTTGGGAGTTGCTTTCACTTTTGCCAGCAGATGAGTATGAATAATTACCTATTGAGGAGGGGAAAGAACTGCTCAAATCGTTATTCACTTTTTGTACAGATAAATTAAAATCGAGCTTATAACGAAGAGCCGAAGAATTAGATAGTGAATTGAGATACGAAAGCGAGTATCCGTTCACCAAATGAAACTGAAGCTGTGAATTGTAACCTGAAGAATCTGTTTGAGCAAATAGAAATGATGATGATAAAAGAATCAATAAGACGAAAAAAGATAATTTGGATGAACGCATATCAACCCCTCTGGTTTATGAAGTAATAATTGTTTTACCGGAATGAAAACTCAACAATTTATATTTAAACCGCAAGATAATTTTTCAAAAATTTATAACCCTTTCAGGGTTGACAGCAATAAACTCTTTCCAGCTTTTACTTCTTCGGTTTGGAGAAGTAATTTTGAATGCGTGGCAGATTGCAACGGCAAGCGCATCGCTCTCATCAAATTTCATTTTTGTTTTTCTTATTGCAAGAAGTTTTTTAATCATGTACTGCACTTGCTCTTTTGATGATGAGCCGCTGCCAACAACGGATTTTTTTATTTCACGCGGTGAATATTCTTTCAATGGAATTTCATTGTGGATTGCAGCCAGCATCGAAACTCCGCGCGCATAACCAATCTTTAATGCCGATTGAGCATTTCTTCCGTAGAACGCCGTTTCAAGCGCAAACTCATCAGGTCGGAATTGTTTTATCAGTTTATTTAATTCGTTGTAAATTTTTTGAAGACGGAGAGGCATTTCTTTTGCGGCAGGATTCTTTTCTGCTGTAAGCCGATGGAGCTTAGACTCAATAATTCCGGCAGAGACATATCTCAGTTCCTTATTATCAAAATCAATTATCCCATAACCTGTTAAGATTGTACCGGGATCCACGCCAAGAATTCTCATAAAAGCCCATCCCTACCCTTCCCACATAGTGGCAATGCCAAAGGGAAGGGCTTTTTTTAACTCTGTCGAAGTATTAAATCCTCTACTTACGAAAAAAAAGATTAGACCCCCACATAATCTGCTATAGTGGATAGAGGAATTCTTTCGATTAAAATAGTTCCTGAAACCCCTGTAGCAATTTTGGAGAAAAGTTCGGAAAGACATATAGTTACTCTTCTATAAAATCCGCGTTCGAAAAAACGTTTTGAACATCGTCGCTCTCTTCAATGCTTTCAATCAGCTTCATTAATTTTTCTGCGTCCTCGCCTTTAACCGGAATTTGATTTTTTGCAATCCACCTCAGCGATGCGTTTTCGATTGTAAGTTTCTTCTCTGTTAAAATTTTTCTAACGGATTCAAAATTTTCGAGTGATGTTGTAACTTCAAAAAAATCTTCTTCTGTGGTCAAATCGTCAGCCCCGGCATCTATAATAATCTCCATCATATCATCTTCGTTTTTTTCTTTGCGCTTAATAGTAATTACACCTTTGCGTTCGAACATCCATGCAACAGATCCTGATTCACCCATGTTGCCAGAAGCTTTACTAAAGATGTGTCGAATTTCTGCAACGGTTCTGTTTTTATTATCGGTTGCAGCTTCAACAAGAATTGCTACTCCGCCCGGTCCGTATCCTTCATAAATTACTTCATAATATTGCGCACCTTCAAGCTCGCCGGTTGCCTTTTTTATTGCGCGTTCAATATTTTCTGCCGGCATATTCGCAGCTTTAGCGTTATCAATTGCAAGCCGTAATCGTGGATTGCCATCGGGGTCTCCTCCGCCTTGACGCGCGGCAATTGTAATTTCTCTAATCAATCTTGTAAAAATCCTTCCCCGTTTAGCATCAAGAGCTCCTTTCTTTCTTCTAATCGTAGCCCATTTAGAGTGTCCGGACATAAATGCTCTCCTTTATAATTTTCAGTTTTGTCCCGTTAATCATTCAAGTCCATTATGCATGTTTGATTTTCCTTTACTCGAATATCTTTCAGTCGAATCTGGGGATAAGTTTTTCCATCTCTTTGAGTACTTTCGATTGTGTAAACAATGTCAACCAATTTTTTTTCTTTATCAATATTGCCGGCGAACGCTCCGAGATTGAATCCGATAGCATCAAAAATTTTTTCGTTCCCGTTCTGTTTGAAACTTGTTACGATATGATTCGTTCCAACAATTCTTGGTGGATAAACTAAGCTAACATTCTCACTCATAAATACCGGACGCATATTACCGGGTCCGAAGGGCGCAAATTGGTCCAGCACGCGAATAAACTTTGGAGAGATTTCCGAGAACGAAAGTTTAGCATCAACTTGAATCTCGTGCAGCATATTTTCATCGGTCATGTTTTGTCTAAGTGCAGAGTTGAATCTCGCTTTAAAGTCGTCAAGTTTTTCTATTCCTATTGCGAGTCCAGCAGCGGCTTGGTGCCCGCCGAACTGCAGCAACAAATCTTTACAATTCTGAAGAGCTTCGTAAATATTGAACCCCGGAATGCTTCGTGCTGAACCTCTTGCAACTCCGTCTATAGTTGTTAGCATAACAACAGGACGATGAAATTTTTCAACCAATCTGGATGCAACAATTCCAATCACTCCCGGATGCCAATCATCAAAATGCAAAACTATGCCGGGGTCGGAATCAAAATTAATTTTCGATTCGACAAGCTGCATCGCATGAGAGAAAGTCATCTCATCAATTTTACGCCGTTCCGTATTTTCATCTTCAAGAACCTGTGCAAGCTGTATCGCTTTTTCGGGGTCTTCTGTGGTAAAGAGTTCTACAGCGCGGTTTGCATCGCCAAGTCTTCCAACAGCATTTATGCGAGGGGCAATAGTAAAAACAATTTGTCCTGCACTAAGATTGCCCGGTTCCATCCTTGCACTTTTTATTAACGCAAAAATTCCCGGACGCGGATTTGTATTTATAAGATCAATTCCTTC
>JBFLWC010000072.1:0-7800 GCA_040758415.1 Bacteroidota bacterium
GGGACCTGCCTGTTCGGCAGACAGGCCTGATAATTTCTCAGTTGACTAAAAAGGATTACAATTTTGAATTTACCATAGAGAGTGGAAAAGAAAAAGTAAAGATTCAGGTTTACTTCGGGAAGAAAGGAATTAAAACTGTGCTACAAGGAGATAATAGCACAGCACTCTTCAAAAAAGTAAGCAGCTTAATATTGGATGAACCAAAATTAGATTTGAACGACCCTGAACTTAATGAACCGGATGAATATATCGGTTCGGACGAATCCGGCAAAGGTGATTTTTTTGGACCACTAGTTGCCGCAGCAGTTTATGTCTACCCTGAAGCAAAAAAATTACTCCTGAAAATTGGAGTCCGCGACAGCAAAGAGCTTAGTGATAATCAAATAAACATTCTTGCTTCAGAAATAAAAAATATAATCGGCAGGAATTTTTATATAGTTTCAATAAATCCCGACAAGTACAACAAAATCTACGAGCAGTTTGGCAATCTTAACAAGATGTTAAATTGGGCACACTCTAAAGCAATCGGCAGTTTGCTAGAGCATACAAAATGTAGATATGTCATTACAGACAAATTCAGCAAAAAGGAGTTGGATGTTAGTTCTTTGCTGAAACACTCAGATGTTGAATTTGTTCAGGAAACAAAAGCGGAAAAATATATTGGTGTTGCGGCTGCTTCAATTCTTGCGCGTGCAAGTATGAACGATTGGTTTGCTCTGCAAAAGGAAAAAGGATTAAATTTACCTAAAGGATCTTCTGCAGCAGTTGAATTTTATGCAAAAGAATTTTTAAAAAAAATCGGCAAAGATAAACTAAGCGAATTTGTTAAACTGCACTTCAAAACATTTAAGAAGATTGCAGCAGATTGATGAAAATATTTTTTCAGTAATCTAAATTTTTAGCGCAGACCTGCCTGCCGGACATGCATGCGGTAGACAAGGGCGGGGTTCTCACATAGTGCTGCATAGTAATTCCTTCGGAAATAACTATACCATAATCTGCGTATTAATTTTTGTTCCGAAATTTTTCATAATAAAATCATAAAATCGGAGTGAGTAAAAAGTGGCAAAGTCAAAAATCAAACGGATTGGAATTTTAACCGGTGGAGGAGATTGCCCCGGTCTTAACGCTGTAATTCGTGGAGTAACAAAACCTGCTTTAGATTACGGTCTTAAAGTTATCGGAATACTTGATGGCTTTGAAGGATTAGTAGAAGGAAAAGCTCAGGAGTTATATAACAAAGATGTTTCCGGAATTCTTGCAACCGGTGGAACAATACTCGGCTCTTCAAATAAAGGAGATCCGTTTCACTGGCCGGAAGAAACCGATGGGAAAATAAAAATTATGGACCGTTCTAAAGAAGCATTGAAACATTATGAAGCTTGGCAATTAGATACTTTAATTGCAATCGGCGGAGACGGCACTATGCACATCTCAAACAATATGAGCCAGATGGGAATGAACATCGTGGGCGTTCCTAAAACAATTGATAATGATCTTGAAGCAACAGATCAGACTTTCGGGCATGATTCAGCTGTTTATGTAGTGGCCGAAGCATTAGATCGCTTACATACAACTGCATCAGCACATCACCGCGTAATGGTTTGCGAAGTAATGGGACGATATGCGGGGTGGATTGGACTCAACGGCGGTTTAGCCGGCGGCGCAGATATTATTTTGATTCCTGAAATTCCATTCGATTGGAATGTGGTATATGAACGGGTTCTTCATAGAAACATTATTGGCAAACGATTCAGTATTGTTTGTGTTGCCGAAGGCGCAAAACCAATTGATGGCGGTTTGGTTATGAAGGGAAAAGATATAAAGCGAACTGATCCCGTTCAGCTTGGAGGAATTGGAGAATTAGTTGCTAAGAAGATTAGCGACAACACCGGATTAGAAACACGCTACACAGTTTTAGGTCATTTGCAGCGCGGTGGAAGTCCAACTCCATTCGATAGAATTCTTTCTACAAAGTTCGGAACAAATGCAATTGAACTAGCAATCAAAAAACAATTCGGAAGGATGGTAGCACTCAAAGGTTCTGAAATAAAAAGTGTAAAAATAGTTGATGCAATCTCGCGTCAGAAATTAGTTAAACCAAAAGACCAGGCAGTTCTTGCTGCCCATGCAGTAGGAGTTAGTTTCGGTACGGAAAATTTATAGAGTGATTGTTAGTATGCAGCTTGTTTGGATGAAGTAATATTACTAATTTTGTGCGCATTAATTGATAATTATTCTTTGCAATTTGTTTAGTGGGAGAACGTGGTGCCTTTAGCGCCAAGGTTGCGAGTTAGAAATTTGAATTTGGGATTTTGAATTTAAGATTTAAAATTGGGGTTCCCGATAAAAATCATCGGGATAAACTCCGTTCGATTGGTTAGAACATCCCGACTTTGTCGGAAAGGTCGCGAGTTCGAAATTTGAATTTGGGATTTTGAATTTAAGATTTAAGATTGGGGTCGTAGTTCAGTTGGTTAGAACGCCTGCCTGTCACGCAGGAGGTCGCGAGTTCGAGTCTCGTCGGCCCCGCTAAAGCTCATCACTATAGATGAGCTTTTTACTTATGTACTACACTTACATTTTGTACTCTCAGAGTATCGACAAATATTATGTCGGTTACACTCACGATTTAGATATTCGTCTTTCTCGACACAATTCATGCTGGGGTAAATTCAGTTCTAAAGGAATTCCTTGGAAACTAGTTTACTCGGAAAAATTTGAATCCAAGTCGTATGCTATTAAAAGAGAGAATGAAATCAAAAACAAGAAAAGCAGAAAGTACATTGAGAAGTTGATTGCTGGCGCAGGTGGTCGTCCCGACTAGTCGGGAAGTCTCGTCGGCCCCGCTTAGAAAAGCTCAGAAAAAAATTCTGCGCTTTTTTTATTTATGGAAGAATGGTTTACTTACATATTATTTTCAGAGAAAATTAGTAAGTACTATATTGGCTGTACTGATAATTTAACATGGAGATTGGAACGACATAACTTGGGTTGGGGAAAATTTACCAAGCGAGGCATTCCTTGGAAATTAGTTTACTTTGAAAACTTCATTAATAAATCTGACGCATTTAAAAGAGAACGTGAAATTAAAAATAAAAAAAGTAGAAAATACATTGAGGATTTAATTTGTCACGCAGGAGGTTGTCCTGTACTGCATCCCTAAATTGTGAGACACTTATGAAGTAGAGGAAAAGGAGGAGGTGCAGGGACACGGAGATGAGCGTAGCGAATCGCAGTGTCTCTGCACCTTGCGCAAAATTTTCTTGTTGCCGAAATTATCCTAACGAACAAAAAACTTGCCTACTGGCAGGCAGGTCTGTTAGGTTAGATGAAAGGAGCAATAAAATGAAACAACAGATTCAAAAAACGGCAGAAGAAAAACTTTCCATAATTCTTGAAGGACTTAAAGGGGAATCAACAGTTCCGGAGATTTGCACAAGGTATAAAAAAGTAATAATAAAAATGGAGTTTAGTATTAATGAAAGTTGTGAATTTTAAAGGGGTGAATTTTTTGCAAATAATATTTTTGCTCTTCGGACAGTTGTTGCAGCCACAGCACAATTTTCTTATTGCACAGCAGAAAGAATTCAATTCTACTATTAGCGGGATTGTCACTGACGCCGATTCGAAAGAACCTTTGGAAGGAGTTAACGTGAGTATCATAGATTCCTACTTCGGAAGCACAACTGACTCAAAAGGGAACTATCAAATAAAACTTCCCGAAGGGATGTATGCAATAAAATATTCTATGGTTGGCTATAGTGTGGTTATTGAAAAAGTTGTGTTGAAAAGAGACGAAAATAAGATTATCAATGTTGCTCTTAAGCCGCAGGCATATGAATTAGATCTCGTTGTTGTAAGCCCGAAGCCGGATAAATATGATGCATCAGGTTTAACGGCAAAACTTGACCGGAATATGATTAAACGGGCACCTGGTTCGGCACAGGATATATTTTGGACTTTGCAGACCTTGCCAGGCGTTTCAAGCGGAAGCGACGATTCCAAACTTTATGTTAGAGGAGGAAGTGCGTCGGAAAATCTTGTCCTTTTCGACGGTGCAACTTTTTCTAATCCTTATCATTTCGAATTTATGGGCGGCGGATTATTTAGCATTTTTAATTCGCGCCTGGTTGAGAACGTTAAATTTTACGGCGGAGGTTTTCCGGCTCGCTTTGGAGATCGTCTTTCAGCAGTACTTGTCATAAACAACAAAATTGCCGATAAAGAAAATTATCACGGCGAGTTAAATCTTAGTCTTACAGATTTCAACGGCATTTTTGAATTCCCCTTAAAACCACTAAACGGTTCCGGCTTTGTTTCACTGCGAAGAAGTTATTTCGATATTGTCTATAGTTTAATTCCTGACCTTAAACAGGAAAATGAAGCGGTTCCTTACTTTATTGACGGTTACGGAAAATTAGATTTTGATATTTCCGACAATTTAAAACTAACCTTAACGGGGCTTTCATCGGTAGAAAATTTAATCGGAGATTTTAAAAACGATCATTTTTACGGAAGAATGGAATCCAACGGTGCCAATAAATTATTCGGGGTTAAGTTGAATCTCATTCCAACTACAAATACGCTGAACGAATTAAATGTTTATTACTCATTAACTGATAAAAAATCTTCGTATCCCGGTAATTCATTCGAAAACTATAAGCTCGCAGAAGCGGCTGTCAAAAATGATTTTTCTATGATAATCGGGAATCATGATTTACACATCGGCGGATGGTTTGTTTATAAAAAAGATGATGTTGCAGTAGATATTCCTGCCGAAATTAATTTTTACACACTGGAGGATTATAAAGTCGTTTCTTCCTACAACTATAACCTGTTCTCACTTTATATCGAAGATAAATTTATATTATTGCCAAAATTGAAAATGAACACAGGCATAAGATTCGACTATGCAGATAAAATTCAAGGCGGTGTTCTTTCGCCCCGCTTCAATCTTGCTTATGCCTGGAATGAACATATGAGTCTTTCTTTTGATTACGGATGGTACTACCAATCTCCTTATGCATATGAAGCAGGGACAAACTCGAATTTAAAATTTAAAAAAGCAGAAAGCTTTGGGTTTGGTATTAAACATCAGTTTACAGAAGATTTAATTGTGAATCTTGAGTTCTATAATAAGAAGTTTTATAACCTAACTGCATTAGACGGTGTTGCCCGTACTTTTACAGATAGCGGTTATGGTTATTCAAGAGGTCTCGAATTATACGTGCAATTTAATCCCCTTGAAGATTTGTCGGGATGGATTTCATATTCGTACTCAGTTGCCAAAAGAAAGGAAGGTATTGTTAGAACACTGCAATATTTCAATTTTGATAGAACACAACTAATCAGCGCAGTTGTTAATTATAAGTTTGCCGATATGTGGGCGTTAGGTGCAAAATACAGATACGGCACCGGAACTCCGTTTACACCTGTAATCGGAAATTCTTTCAACCAAGCAGGGTCAAACTTTATACCTATCCTGGGCGAGCAGAATTCGGCACGATATCCCAACTACAGCAGGTTAGACCTTCGGTTGACCCGCCAAATTAGTTTTCTGGATCAACCTTTTGAAGTATATGTTGAGCTGCTGAACGTTTTTAACATCAAAAACATTGTTCACTGGCTTTACAATTACGACTATACTAACAGAACATCAATGACAGTATTTCCTGTTCTGCCTGTCGTAGGTATTAACAAAAGATTTTGAATTAACAAAATTATTGCCAAACAAAGGGAAGAATAAAAATGTCACATGTTAGATATTGCCCCTGTTGCGGAACACATTTAGTTAATGCAATTGAAAAACAACAAAATCCATTTACTTATGAACTTAAACTGAAATTTTGCAGAAGTTTCAATCAAAAATTCAGTGTGAACCTGCCTGTCCGGTAAGTAAGGTCGTCGAGTTCAAGCAATTGCTGAACGGTTAACTTGTCAATGAAATAATACTTTTGTTTTTGTCGCCTCATAATTACTCCGGAATAACTATCATCAACTTATTAGCTTCCGCAAATCTTAAAATCTTTTTCTCTTTGCACGAACCGGGTAATGTTTTTTCGTATATGCTTCCAAGTTCTCTTTCTACTTGCCACTGCCGGACCGGTTTCGCAATGTCCGGGTAGTTTTTTCGAGCATGATTAACCAAGTCGAGAAGAACCGACTTCTTTGCTCTTGGAAACATTTTTTCAACGTCAATTTCTTTTTGCATAATCACTCCAAATTTGTTTTGAGATTAATTTTAGTTATTTCATTTTCCCCCGATGGATCTTCTGAGACTAACAAAAAACAATTCTCGCTGTTGGTAACGATTTCGCGAAAATAGATGTCGAACGCATAATCAGAATTGCCGCTATCGTCGCACGGCTTTACTAAATGATGTTGACAGCATGTCGAAAAGAATTTCATGTTTCTCTCGACGACAAAATAATATTTTCTGTAACCTAAATCATTCGATTTATCCGGGCGGGCGGTGACTAAAAATCTTACTGGCCTGTTTGTTAAATTTCTGACTGCAAGATTAATCCTTGTTATTCCATCCGGGGCGCTATCAACTTCCAGCACCTTCAGCATGAAATCTTCGGAATAAACAATCTCGCCAACTTTATTTTCAGTTAACGGCGGCTTGGTGTTCGGTTGCTCATTTCTCTTTTCAAAGAAAACGAAAAGGATTATTCCGCTAAAGAGTAATCCGTAAACCATCAGAACGATTTTACTTTTGAACATTTTTGCTGATCTCCAATAGGTCAAACATCCGTGTTGAACAAGAACCATAAAAATTGCTCCATTTTGTTTCTGTTGAGTTTATTTTACTTCTCCTTTTGTTGTTGAGTTAAATCATGTATTTCTTTCTAATCTGTTCATGCTTTTTAATATGCATTATTACCGGATATATTTGAATTACTTCTGCTGCTGGAAAAATTTTCTTTTTGTAAACCGGGTTGTCCGAGGTTAGAATTACTTCGTCCATATCAAAATGCACCCGCTTAAGTGTGTATCCGAGTCCTTCAATTCTGATAAGGCAAACATCACCCGGAAGAGGTTCGGCGTCCGGGTCTACGATTATAATATCCGATTCCCTAATCGTCGGCGCCATGCTATCACCTTTGACTTCAAGAATGAATTTGTTGGACTTGCTATTCGGCATTGTAAGTAATGCCTGTTGTGTTGTTTGTTCTACTTGTTCCATGTGTTACTCCCTTCCGTTTAGTTGTTTAATTGGTTAACTGCTTTGAGCAAATCTTGCTCTGTTAAATGCGAATAAATTTGAGTTACTCTAATATCCGAATGGGTTAATAACCGGCTTACCTGGTAAATTGAAACGCCTCTTTGGACCAGTAGCGAAGCGAATGTATGCCGCAAACTGTGAAAAGTAAGCTGTTGGTTTATCGGCGCTCGTTTTACATATTTTTTGAATTTGTGTGAAAGGAAAAGCGCTTTAATTGGTTTGCCTTGATAAGTAAATACCTTTTCTGTCTCCCTATATTTAATTTGCCTATCGGTAAGTATTTGTAACGCTTTCACGTTCAAAGGAATCGTGTGAACTTTTCTTAACTTCGTTTGTGAATTTCGGTTATCTAATAGAAGCGTTTGGTTTTGGAAATTAATTTGTCTCCATTCAAGGTTAACTACGTCGCTTTGCCGCAGACCGGTATTCAATGCAAAGATAACAAGCCCCTTCATATCATCGTCGTCAATCACCTTCAGCAACAATTCAAATTCAACCGTCGAGGAAAACAACGGAAGTTTCTCAGTGATCTTCGGTTTCTTAATCCCCTTCATAAAATTTTCATTAAG
>JBFLWC010000073.1:0-2445 GCA_040758415.1 Bacteroidota bacterium
GGTGCTGAAGTTTTTATGACACCACAAAATTGCGCAAGCGGGTCCGATAGGATTGCAATTGTAACCGAACAAATTCCGGAAGCGTCAATCATTGTGAACATCCAGGGAGACGAGCCGTTTATAAAAGGAAAAATGATTGACCAAGCTGTTGAGCCGTTACTCTTCGATAAGAAAGTTAATCTCTCTACGCTTGCAAGAAGAATTACAAATGTTGAAGAAATGAAATCTCCTTCTGTAGTAAAAGTAGTTTTTGATTACAACAACTTTGCTCTCTACTTTTCCCGCTCCCCAATTCCATTTGTGCGCGAAGCAAAAACAAATCTTGCGCGAATTCAAACTGCAGAAATTTACAAACATATTGGTTTATACGTTTACCGCCGAGATGCACTTTTAAAATTTACACAGCTCAAACCTACCGATCTTGAACAGATAGAAAAATTAGAACAGCTGCGCTTTCTCGAACACGGGTTCAAAATGAAAATTGTTGTAACTGATTTTGATAGTTTATCTGTTGACACGCCGAAAGATCTTGAAATTGCAAGACGATTTTACGAGAGGCATTTTAAACACCAGGACAAATCAGTTAAGAAATAATGGGTTAATTGTCTTTTCAACAATGCCGTAGTATTTTTGTGGTAAAAAAAATGGCGCTTTTAATTTAGCCGGGAGTAAATAGATGGAACACAAGATAAGAGTTTTAGTAGCAAAAGCCGGATTAGACGGACACGATAGAGGTGCTAAGGTTGTTGCTGCTGCTCTGCGTGATGCCGGCATGGAAGTGATTTACACAGGCCTGCGTCAAACACCGGAGATGATTGTTGAAGCGGCTATTCAAGAAGATGTTGATGCAATTGGTATCAGTATTCTTTCCGGCGCTCACATGACAATCTTTCCACGAATTATGGATTTGATGCAGGAGAAACAGGTAAGTGATATTCTTCTCTTTGGCGGCGGAATTATTCCTGAAGAGGATCTGAAGAAATTAAAAGAATTGGGAGTAGGAGAATTGTTTACCCCGGGCACTTCCACTCAAGAAATAATAAAATATCTGCGAGAGTGGACAGCAAAGCATCCACACAATTAAGAAGCCATTCTTCCGTTTCAATAAGTGCTATTCTTTACTTATTTTTGTATCCAAATTAATTAGGAAATTTGATGCTGTCTAATACCAAAAAGCGGATTATCTTTTTAGATATGATGCGCGCCCTTGCTGTTTTGATGATGGTTCAAGGACATACAATTGATACGTTTCTTGGCGATCAATACAGATCGTTTGATTCGCCGCTATTCAATATATGGTATACAATACGCGGGTTCACTGCACCTATTTTTATGTTCACATCTGGTGTTGCGTTTACTTATTTGTTAAGGTCATACCCGGTACCGTTTTTTGAAAACCCGCGTGTGAGAAAAGGATTTCATCGCTTTATAATTTTAGTACTGCTCGGCTATTTGCTTCGGTTCCCAACACCAAAAATGTTCGACTTCAGCGAAGTTACACAGGATCAATGGCTGATTTTTTTTACTGTTGATGCTCTTCACCTGATCGGGTTCGGTTTGTTATTTATTCTTTCTCTGGGGTATATTACGGAAAAATATAAACTGGGCGATTACTTAGTTTTTTCTTTTGGTGCACTCTTTTTTTTCTCCCTTTTCTTGATTACAGAAAAAATTAACTGGGCAAACTTTTTACCAATTCCATTCGCCGCATATTTTTACCATGGAACCGGTTCATATTTTCCGTTATTCCCGTGGGCGGGTTACGTAATTAGCGGTGCAATACTTGGAAGTTATCTTGCAAAAAATCCGCACTCGTTTACATCGAAGAGCTTCAGCGCTAAATTGTTTTTGTCTAGCGTAATTTCTTTTTTTATTTGCTATACAATTCATCAGATTGAAAATTATTTTTACGGACAAAAAACATTTTGGACAGATAATGCAGCGCTGATTTTTTACCGACTCGGGGTGATTCTTTTACTTAACAGTATTCTCTCTTACATTGCACTCAGAATTAAAACCATTCCGGAAATTATAAAACAAGTAGGAAAAAATACTTTGTTCATTTATGTTGTTCACGTTATTATACTTTATGGAAGTGCGTGGATCCCCGGCTTTGCAATGTTTTACCCAAAAACCTTGAACATACCATTATCAATAACTGCCGCTCTTATTATGATTGTTCTAATGTTTGGTATAGTATTATTGTTTGAACGCTTGAAGACTTTTCGTAGAAGAAAATTTGCTACAGCTGAAATTTAGTTGAAACGGAGTTTGAGTGAAGCGAAAATCAGAGAACTTAAGTCCTCTCCTTACCGGCGGGGATGATGAAGAAAGAAAGATTGAGCATTCACTCCGCCCTCAAACTTTTAATGAATTCACCGGGCAATCCAAAATAACCGATAACCTAAAAGTTTTTATTGGCGCAGCTAAAATACGCCGCGAAGG
>JBFLWC010000074.1:0-3980 GCA_040758415.1 Bacteroidota bacterium
GAAATGCTTAACGAACGCCAGAATGTTTTTTGAAAGAAAAGTCTTTTTCAAGAAGTAAAGAACTCACAGCATAAAACGCTGCATAATAAATTCTGTTTATAGCAAATGTAAAGGAACCAGCAGCGCATTCTCGTTTAGCCGATTCCAAACTTTCTTCTGCTTTTGATAACCAATAGCTAATGATTTGCCGACGATGAGATTCTTTCGTCATATCTGGATTCCCTCAGAAAGAATCTCATTGTTTATAGGCAACACTGAATATAAACCTCTATTCCATGATTCTTCGTCTACAACGAGTGTACTGAAATTAGTGGCGTAATTTAAGTTAACTTCAAAAACCAAATCCGTGATCAAATGCCTTTCATTACGCGAGATGGGAAATTGTGTAATAACCAATAGGTCTAAGTCAGATTCTGAATCAGAAACGTTACGAACTGCTGAACCAAAAAGAATAACTTCTTTAATATCAAACCCGGAACTTAATTTTGTCCTTATTTCTTTAAGTGCATCGAGTTGATTTGTCATTAATTTTATTTGCGAAAGAGACTTCATTCTTTATCCATTATGTAAAAACTTAGTTTAAAATTTTCTTTTTGTCAATTTATGTTCTTGGGTAACACGTAACTTATTATGCTGGCTCTACTGCATATTGTGATAAACCGACTGAACATCATCATCTTCTTCAAGAGCTTCAATTAACTCATTCACATCTTTTTTTTGCTCTACGGATAATTCTTTGTAGTTAATAGGAATGTATTGAAGCTCTGTAGCTTTGATCTCAACATTTCTTTCTTCAAGAGCTTTTTGCATTATACCATATTCCTGGAACGGCACATAAATATAAATGAACTCATCATCGTAAGAAAAATCATCAAGACCAAAATCAATCAACTCTAATTCAAGATTCTCTAAATCTTCCACACTTGATTTGGGAGTTTTAAACAGACCCTTCCTTTCAAACATAAATGCAATTGATCCGGTTGTGCCAAGTGCGCCTTCGTGTTTTCTGAAGTGATGACGCACATTAGCTACTGTTCTTGTGGGGTTATCTGTTGCGCATTCAACTACAACAGCTATGCCGTGAGGACCGTATCCCTCATAAATAATTTCCTGGTAGCCGGATGTATCCTTTGAAGAAGCTCTTTTAATTGCCGCTTCAACTTTGTCTTTGGGCATGTTAATGCTTTTGGCATTTTGAACAGCAATCCTGAGTTTTGAATTTGATTTCTGATCAGGTCCGCCTGCTTTTACGGCTATCTCAATTTCTTTTCTTACTCTATTAAATGCTTTAGAAATGCGCGCATAACGCGCAAACATTACATGTTTTCTTGTTTCAAAAATTCTTCCCATCGGGTCTACTCTCTTTTTTACCGGATTATTGTTGCAATTATTTTTATGTATGCAAATTTAATAAATTTGCTTTCACTAATTAGACTATCTTTATGAAAGGAATAATTTGTGCAGAAAATTGCAGTTGTGCTTTTCAATCTGGGAGGACCGGATTCAATTGAAGCAATAGAACCATTCTTATATAATCTCTTCAGCGATCCTGATATTTTTAATTTGCCGTTTGGTCAAAAACTATTCGCAAGAATAATTTCTAAAAGGCGTGCGCCAAAAGTTGCCGAAGAGTACAAACTTATCGGCGGAAAATCGCCAATCAACATGTGGACAGAAAAACAGAGAACAATGCTCGAAGAAAATCTCCGCAAAGATTTTCAATCGCTCGATGTTTACACGGCTATGCGTTACTGGAACCCTCTCACAACGGAAACAATCCTTAAAGTAAAAAACCAAAACTATGACAAAATAATTCTGCTTCCGCTCTATCCTCATTATTCTATTACAACAACCGGTTCTTCATTCAACGAATGGAAACGTCATTACGAAGGCGATAACTCTAAATTGATTTTTGTCAACGATTATTATCTTAACGAGAATTATATCGCTGCAATTAATCAGCGTATTGATGAAGCAATTTTAAGATTCCCGGAACAAGTAAGAAGCGAAATACAAATTGTTTTCAGCGCACACGGAACGCCGGTAAGTTTGGTTAAAAAAGGCGATCCATACAGCACTCAGATAAAAGAAACCGTAGAAGCTGTGATGAGAGCCAGACATCATTCGCACAACTATCATCTTTGTTTTCAAAGCAAAGTTGGTCCGATGAAATGGTTAGAACCGGCAACCGATACAATGATTGAAGAACTTGCAACACATAATAAAAAAAATCTGTTGATTGTACCGATAAGCTTTGTATCCGATCATATTGAAACTTTGTTCGAGTTGGATATTGAATACAGACACATTGCAAATAAATGCGGAATTGAAAATTATATAGTGATGAAGGGTCTGAACGATTCGGAATTATTCATTGAAGCACTTGCAGAAATTGTGAAACAACAAATGCAAAGCCACAATGTTGTTCCCTTTCACGCATGCCTCGATGCACTAGCTGGCGGATCGGTGGTTTGATGCCTTGCCACTGCGGTCCGCCTTCGGCGGATCACTTTTCACGGAAGAAAAAAAATGAGCAACAAAAAAAAAATAACTATACTTGGCGCCGGCATTTCCGGATTAACAACAGCATACTGGCTCGATAAGAAAGGATACGAAGTTAAAGTTCTTGAACCTTCAAACGAGCCGGGCGGTTCGATGCAGACTTCCCGTGAAGAAGGTTTCCTAATTGATTACGGTCCTAACAGCGGCCTTGAAACCACTCCGTTAATACGCCAACTTGTTAATGAAATAGGTTTATCGAATGAAATGATTTACGCAAGCGGTGTTTCAAATAAACGATACATTCTGCGGAATAATCGGTTACACGCTCTTCCGACTAACGTTTCACTTTTTTTTAAGACGGAACTGTTTTCTTTAAAAGGAAAACTTCGTTTATTTGGCGAACCGTTCATTGGAAAATCTGAAGATGGCTATTATCAAAGCATTGCTGAGTTTGTGAGGAGACGATTAGGAGAAGAATTTTTGGATTACGCAATTGATCCTTTTGTGAGCGGTGTTTTTGCAGGCGATCCATACAGGTTGAGTGTTAAATCGGCATTTCCAAAACTATATCGTTTGGAAGAACTATACGGCGGGTTATTTAAAGGAATGATAAAAGGTGCGCGTGAACGGAAGAAGAGCCCGGAAGGATCAAAACAAAGCGCAAAGATGTTTTCATTCATCAACGGTATGCAGAGTTTTCCGAAGGCGATTGCGCAAAAGCTGAACGGCAAAATTGAGTACGAGTGTAGAGTGAAGTCTGTAGAGCGCACCACGGCTTCATCAGGGGTTCAATGGAAAGTTACTTATGAGCGCAACGATCTAATACACGAAGTTCTTTCCGATATTGTATTATCAACTGTGCCTGCATACGCTGCATCAAAAATATTCAGCGCTCTTGATTTAAATCTTGTTCGGCATCTCGATGATATTTATTACCCCCCTGTGATGGTTTTGTATCTCGGCTTTATCAAAAAAGATATTGGTTTGCCGCTTGATGGATTTGGATATTTAATCCCATCAAAGGAGAAGAAAAATTTTTTGGGTGCAATTTGGAGCTCAACAATTTTTCCGAATAGATGCGATGATGATAAAGCCGCCTTTACACTGTTTGTCGGCGGCGCTCGATCTCCTCACTTATTTGAAATCGAAAAGAACAAACTAATAGAGCAGGTTTTATCGGAGTTCAAGCAAACAATGGAAATAAATTCTGACCCGGTTTTTTTGCGGGATAGAATGTGGCAGAATGCAATACCGCAATACAACCTGGGTTACATAGAACACGAGAATTATTTTGATAAATTTGAAAAAGAGAATCCTGGAATTTTCATCGGCGGTAATTTTAGAGGAGGAATTTCTGTAGGCGATTGTGTGAAAAATTCTGAAGTGGTCTTTAAAAAGATAATTGCCAATTGAAAATTGCCAATTGCCAATTGAGAATTTGATGAGAGTTTTTGAAAAACAATATGAATATGGCAATC
>JBFLWC010000075.1:0-3875 GCA_040758415.1 Bacteroidota bacterium
AGGTTTTAGTAATGAATCACCTCGGGTTTAAAAGCAGATTGTCTAGAAATATCTTCTTTATCGGCATTTCTACAGTTGCATATATTATTATTTTTGTGCCTGTGTACCGCTTTGCCGGCGGAACTGCTTTTGTTCTCTCTCTTATACCTATTGGAATTACAGGTTTCCTGCTTGGCGTAAAAGGAGGAGTGTTTGCTGCATTTGGAGTAATGGGCTTAAATGTGGTCCTAAGTTATTTGGTCTTTGGTTTTAGTTTTACAGTTTTTGTTCAGGTTCTCCCATTTCATTTAATCACATTTTTGATTGGCTGGGGTTTTGGGTGGTTAAGCGATCTTTATGAAAAAGCAAAAAATCAAACAGCGCTTTATGCAAAAGAAAAAGAGAATCTAAATGAAGAGATCCAAAAACGCGAAAGAATCGAAAATATTTTAAGGGAATCCGAAGAGAAATATTTTAACGTAATTATAAATGTCAAAGAGGTAATATTTCAGACAGACACTCATAGCCGCTGGACATTCTTAAACCCCGCATGGGAAGAGATAACCGGTTTTACAGTTGAAGAATCTTTGGGAAAATTTTTCTTCGAATTTGTTCATACAGATGACCGAAAAGATCATCTCGAGAAATTCAAGCTCTTAATAGAAAAGAAAACAGCTACACCACAGCCAGCTCAGCTAGAAAAAAGTTTTTACAAGCATCAAGCAAAGTATTTTACTAAAGACGGCGGATTCAAATGGATTGAAGTTCACGCACGTTTATTACTTGACCCCGAAAAAAATATTAAAGGTACCGCAGGCACACTTAGAGACATCACTCAATTAAAACTTGCCGAAGAACAGATAATAAAACTAAATAAAGAACTTGAGTTGAAAGTTGCAGATAGAACTGCGCAGCTAATCAAAACAAATAATGAGTTGAGAAATGAAATAGAAGAAAAAAACAAAATAGAAGAAGAGCTAAAAGTTTGCCTTGAACAGAACAGATATCTTTTTGAACTAAACCCACACCCTATGTGGATATATGATATTGATACGCTGAATTTTCTTGCCGTTAACGAAGCAGCAGTTTTTTTGTACGGCTATACGCAGGATGAATTTCTTAAGATGAATCTTAGAGAAATCAGACCAAAAGAGGAGCTGGAACGACTAGAAAAAAGTGTTGCAGAAAGCAAAGTCAATTTCCGTTATGAATACTCTAACAACTGGCGGCATACTAAAAAAAATGGAGCTTTAATAGATGTAGAAATCCGTTCCCAATCAATTTATTATCAAGGTAAAAATGGAAGAATTGAAGTAGTAACAGACGTAACAGAAACCAAACGTTTTCAAAATGCCCTGAAAGTTGGAGAAGAAAGTTACCGCGGCTTATTTAATTCGATTAACGACGCAATTTACGTTCAAGATGAAAACGGAATGTTTCTGGATGTAAATGTAGGTGCAGAAAAAATGTACGGCTATAGAAGAAATGAATTTATTGGACGAACACCAGAATTCTTATCCGCTCCTGATAAAAACAACTTAAGCGCCATTGCTGCTTCAATTAAAAAAACTTTTGAAACCGGCGAACCAACTATTTTTGAATTTTGGGGATTGCGTAAGAACGGTGAAATCTTTCCCAAAGATGTAATGCTGAACAGATGTTCATACTTCGGTAAAAATGCAATTATTGCAATAGCGCGCGATATTACGGAACGTAAAAAATCGGACGAAAAAATTAAACTGTTAGCACACGCTTTCAAAAGCTCCAGCGATTGTATTAGTATAACAGATAATGAAAACAATATTCTTTTTGTTAATAAAGCATTCCTAGAAACTTACGGCTATTCCGAAGAAGAACTGATCGGGAAAAATATTAACATTGTTAATTCCCCCCATAATCCACCATCTATTAATGAAGCAATCAAACTTGCAACAATAAAGGGAGGATGGTACGGTGAATTATGGAACAAAAGGAAAGACGGAAACGAATTTTTAATTTTCCTCACTACTTCTTCTGTGGTTGATGAGAAAGGAAAATTATCTGCTCTTGTTGGAGTATCAAGAGATATTACCAAACAAAAACAAGCCGAAGTTTTATTAAAGGAAAGTGAAGAACGTTACCGCAATCTTTATGAAAACTCTCCGATAGGAATTTACCGCACAACTCCCCACGGAAAAATATTGCTTGCTAATCCTGCTATAGTAAATATGCTGGGCTATTCTTCGCTTGAAGAGTTGAAAACAAAAAATTTAGAAAAGGAGGGATATGCAGGAAAATATCCCAGAAAAGATTTTATAGAAAAAATTGAGCGTGAGGGGAAAATAGTTGGTTACGAAACCGTATGGCTTAAAAAAGATAACTCTCCTGTATTCGTAAGAGAAAATGCAAGAGTAATAAAAGACACCAGCGGAAAAACTTTATTCTATGAAGGAACTGTTGAAGATATAAGCGACCGCAAAGAAGCTGAAGCAGCTCTTCTAGAAGAACGACGATTGTTTATTGACGGTCCCGTTATTACCATCAAATGGAAAGCGTTAAGTTCAATGCCGGTTGAATACATTTCGCCGAACGTAAGCATTGCTCTTGGTTATAAGCCGGAAGAATTTACAAGCGGTAGGTTACAATATATAGACATTGTTCATCCAGATGACCGCAGACGCGTAATTGAGGAACACGAATATTATGTAAAAACCGACCGGAAGAATTATCAGCAGGAATATAGAGTTAGAGACAAAAATGGCAGATACCACTATTATTTTGATTTTACGAGAATCGTTAAAAATGAAGCGGGAGTTACAACACATTATCACGGTTATCTTTTTGATATTTCCGCACTCAAAGAAGCTGAGGAAGCATTAATGCGTTCCGAAGCAGAGCTGCGCAACTTAAACGCGATGAAAGATAAGTTCTTCTCTGTCATCGCTCACGATCTCCGCAGCCCGTTCCAGGGTCTGCTCGGAATGTCAAGTCTCTTGCTTGATGATGAAAGTTTGACCGATGCCGAAAGAAAAACATTCACACAAAAACTTTTTGAAGGATTAAAAACTCAATTCGACTTCCTGGAAGATTTGCTGACCTGGAGCCGCATGCAGAGAGGCGCTATAGAGTTTATGCCGGCTCCAAATAATATCCCTGCTGATATTAAAGAAACGCTCGCGTTTATTCAAAACGAAATTGAAAAGAAGAATTTAAAATTAAGCTACAATATGCCGGATCAGATTTTTGCCGAATACGATAAAAATATGATTGCAACCGTTGTAAGAAACCTTGTATCCAATGCAATCAAATTTACGAAGGAAGGAGGCGAGATCACTGTTTCGGCTCAAGAAACGCCGGATGAAATATTAGTTTCTGTAAAAGATACTGGAATTGGCATCTCGCAAACTAATATCAGCAAACTTTTTAGAATTGATGCTCATTATACAACTAAAGGTACAAGAGATGAAGGTGGAACGGGGCTTGGTTTAATTCTTTGCAAAGATTTTGTGGAAAAACATAACGGAAAAATTTGGGTTGAAAGCGAAGTTGGTAAAGGCAGTGTATTTAGTTTCACTATTCCAAGAAAAATGAACACAGACTTTTTTTAGAAATA
Organism: Bacteroidota bacterium; assembly: GCA_040758415.1. Classification (GTDB taxonomy): domain Bacteria; phylum Bacteroidota; class Ignavibacteria; order Ignavibacteriales; family Melioribacteraceae; genus Fen-1258. The sequence goes on from JBFLWC010000075.1 coordinate 3,572, forward strand.
CATTTTAAAACAATGTCTCTGCGCCTCTGTGCCTCTGCGGTGAAAGGTAGTAAAAATAAAATTAACATCACCACAAGTCACGGAGATGCAGAGAAAAATTATTTTTTACACAGTTTTTTTAATCGTGGGGTTAATTCATCTAGTACATTATAGAAGGGAACAGGAAACAAATAATTATGGCGATACTTATAACAATATCCAGCACAGAGATACGGGGGGAAAATCAAAATGAGTGGTAAAAAAATTTTTGTTGTTGAAGATGAACATGCAATTGCAAGGCAGTTACAAAAAATTTTAAAAAGTT
>JBFLWC010000076.1:0-5148 GCA_040758415.1 Bacteroidota bacterium
AGTATTTTATCTCAATCTCAACCTGCTCGGCCATTTTCTGATTTTGCAGTAATTCATTTATAAAGAAATTTTCACTATTGCTGATCGCAGCCAGGACTTCTAATAACCTCAACTCCGGGCGTTTTATTAGTTTTTCTACGGATTCAGAGCTCTCAATTTGCGGAACTTTTTTTGATTCTAGAAAATCATTTATTGAAGCAGGATTAATTTTTGTTTTAGATAAAATTTCTTTGCTCTTAAAAATTATAACTTCTCTTTCATTAAGCTCCTTAAACATCTCATTAGGAATCAAGCCATACTCATATCCATATTTCATTAACCGCCTATCTGCATTGTCCTGGCGTAGAACCAACCTATGTTCGGCGCGCGAAGTGAACATTCGATACGGTTCGTTTGTAGATTTCCCAACCAAATCATCTATTAAAACACCAATATATGCCTCGCTTCTTTTTAGGATAAATTCAGGACGGTCTTGAATTTTCAATGAAGCGTTAATTCCAGCAATTATCCCTTGACCAGCAGCCTCTTCATAACCGGATGTTCCGTTTATTTGTCCTGCAAAATATAGTCCCTTAATCAGTTTTGTTTCTAAAGTCAAATCAATCTGGTATGGAGGAAAATAGTCATACTCAACAGCATAACCGGGACGAACCATTTCTGCATTTTCAAGTCCTTTAACTTGTCGAAGAGCTTCAAATTGAATTTCTGCAGGAAGTGAAGTAGAAAACCCATTTAGATAGATTAGTTCAGAATCGAGTCCTTCTGGTTCAAGAAATAATTGATGGCGTTCTTTATCTGCGAATCTTACTATCTTATCTTCAATTGAAGGACAGTAACGTGGACCAACCCCCTCAATCAAGCCGGTAAACATTGGCGAACGATCAAATCCTTTTTCTAAAATTTTATGAACCGTTTGGTTTGTATATGTGATGTAGCAGCTTACTTGAGTAAGAAATGGAAATTCGTTTTTGTTAGTTCGTAAAGAAAAAGGGTGGGGAAATTCATCACCCGGTTGTTCTTCCAAAACTTTCCAATTGATCGAATCTTTTTTAAGACGCGGCGGTGTTCCAGTTTTTAATCTTCCCGAAACAAAACCCATTTTTAGAAAAGATTCGGTTAACCCAACTGCCGGTTGTTCGCCAAATCTTCCGCCTGATTTTGAATTCAAACCTGTGTGCATTAACCCGTTTAAAAAAGTGCCTGAACAAACGATCAACGATTTGCACTTAATTTCTTCTCCTTTTGCAGTTTTTATTCCGGTAATCTTCTTACCTTCTTCAAACACATCAAGAACAGAATCTTCGATTATTTCTAAATTAGGGGTTGTAGATACAACACGGAGAGCTTCTTTGGAATACAGTTTTCTATCCGATTGACATCTACCCGCCCAAACAGCGGGTCCTTTAGACTTATTCAGAGTACGGAATTGAATACCTGTTGTATCTGCAATTAGCCCCATCATACCGCCAAGCGCGTCAATTTCGTGAACGAGATGACCTTTTGCACTTCCACCAATGGCCGGGTTGCAAGACATTCTACCAATTGCTTTTTTATCCATTGTAACTAAAGAGACCGTGCAGCCCATTTTAGCCGCAGCAACAGCGGCTTCAATACCGGCGTGACCGCCTCCAATAACAATTATATCAAAACTTCTCATTTATACCTTTCTATTTCACGTGAAACAAGATGAACGTAGAATGCAGAGAGCAGAGTGCCTAGAGGAGAATGGGCTTAAAATTCTTAGTCTATTGCTCTTAGTTTTGTATTCAATACGTTTCACGTGAAATAAATTACTTTCCAATGCAAAATTTTGCAAAGATGTTATTCAAAATATCATCGGTTGTTACTTTTCCTATAATTTCACCAAGTGCGTTTTCGGCATTTCGTAAATCAACCGCTATGAATTCTCCGGTTAATTTTTCATCAATTGATATTCGAGCATTTGTTAAATGGTTCTTAACCCTTTTTAGTGCTTCAAAATGGCGTAGATTAGAAACAATTGCACCTCTTTCTGTATAACTTTGTTTACTAACTGCCTTTTCTTTCAATTTAGAAAAAAGTTCTTCTACTCCTTCTCCGGTTACAGCTGAAATTTTCACATCTGCAGTAAAAGTTTCAGTCTTACTAAGATCAATTTTGTTTGCTATTATTATAATTCTGTCCTCACTAGTTAATTCCAAAAGCTGATTATAAAGCTCAAAAGAGAACCCATCCGTTACATCATTCATGAAAAGAACAATGTCTGCATTCTTAACAGCTTCTCGACTTCGATTAATTCCTTCCTTTTCTACCACATCCTCGGTTCTTCTTATTCCAGCCGTATCAAATATTTTGAACAAGATGCCATCAATAGCAATCTCTTCTCGAATTATATCTCTTGTTGTTCCAGGAATTTCACTTACGATTGCCCGCATTTCTTTCAAGAGATAATTTAGTAAAGACGACTTTCCCACGTTTGTTTTTCCTACGAGGGCAACATTTACACCATCTTTAATTATACGTCCGAACGAATAGGACTTAATAAGCGCGTCAATTTCATTTTCTATTGAAGAAACGTTGTTCAAAATTTCTTTTAGCGACATAAATTTGAGATCTTCTTCAGCGAAATCGAGCTCGAGTTCGATCAAAGATGAAGTATTGATCAACATCTCCCGTAAAGCATCAACCTTTTGGGAAAGAAGTCCATCAAGCTGGTTGCGAGCGCCGCGAAGTGATGCTTCGGTTCGTGAATTGATTACATCGGCGACAGCTTCGGCTTGTGCTAGATCCAGTTTCCCATTTAAGAAGGCGCGTTTTGTGAATTCGCCCGGTTCTGCTAATCGTACATTTAATTGAACAAGCGCATAAATAATTTTTTCTGCAATCAAAGAACTGCCGTGTGTGCTGATCTCTACAGAATCTTCACCGGTATAAGAATTCGGGTTTCTAAAAACCGAGGCAAGCACATCGTCTATCAATTCTCCCCGGTTATCAAAAATTTTTCCGTAATGAATTGTGTGCGTTTTAGAATCTACCAGCTTAGTTTTTCCAATGAATATTTTATCAACATAAGTAAAACTATCGGGGCCGCTCACACGAATTACAGAAATAGCTCCAACTCCCGCAGGTGTTGCTAATGCAACTATCGTATCATCTTCAAAACGCATTTAGTTCCGGAATCAATTGATAAAGAGTTTTAGAAACGGGGTTGTAAAAATAAAACAAATAGAAACTACTCTCAATTTATTAATCGGTTTGAAATTAATGAATGGAAATTCCCAAAATGTTTCATGGGTTTCCAAATATTATTTCGAGGTCGTTATTTACTAATTCGTAATATTTTATTACGAACTCGTATTTTTTTAAGAAGTTGCTTGAGATGCAGGCGACCCGGCTTTATGTTTGTATCAATCGGGGTTTTGTTTTTTTTAAGGAAGTCAATAGTATTTAACCCGATCCGCCAAAGCAAATCCGCTTAAGAGAATTTGAGATCAATTAAAACTGAAAGCTGACTGCCGAGTGCTGACGGCTAATTGCTAAATTCTTTTTCGTAGTTCTCTTTATATTTTTTTACTGCGTAGAAAATAGAGCGGGCAATTTCACTTTGTCCTACCGGACTTGCAAGGTGAGCTTCGTCTTTGCGGTTGGAAAGAAAACCGGTTTCTATCAAAACTCCGGGCATCGAAGCACCTACCAGAACATAAAATCCTGCTTGTTTAATTCCCAGCGAGGGAATTCGCACACCTGTTTTCCATTCATTATTGAGCAGGTCTGAGAATTTTTCTGAGTAGCGCATATATTGCGAATGAGCCATGCTTACAAGAATAAAATTTTCATCTGTAAGTTTTTGATAACGATCCGGATTGTCTTCATATTTGATTACACTGTTTTCAAACTCTGCAATTCTTATTGCCTGCGAAGTTCTACCTGGACGCAAGAGATAAACCTCGAACCCTCGATAACTAATATCTTTGGCTTCTGTAGAATTGCAATGAATGGAGATAAAAAGTTTTCCGCCGTTCTCGTTGGCAATTTTTCCGCGTTTATACAGCTCGGTAAATTCATCCGATTCTCTTGTATATATAACACGAATGTCCGGGAGATTTTTTTCAATCAGCTTACCAAGTTTAAGGGCAATTGCAAGATTCACATCTTTTTCTTTAATTCCAGTAATGCCAATAGCACCGGGGTCCTTTCCACCGTGACCCGCGTCTATAACTACGGCGTCAAAAATCCATTTTGCTTTTGCATCTTCAACACTCTGCGCAGCGGTTGTAAAAAGTTTGTTGTGAATTGTGATTAATATATCACGGCTCTCAACATCTTGAAATGCCTCGGTTGTTGAATAGCCGTCCCCTAGAGAAAACTCGAGCTGAACATTTTGGGCGGAAATTATTGTTCTCTTGATTCGCTTTACAAGTCCTGCAGGTTTTACAAAATCCGTAATATCAGGCTTCACCGTAACATTAGATAGAAACAGAAACAGAGTTCCGTTGTTAATAGAATGACGCGGGACAGAAAGTTCGCGACTTGTTTTTAGTCTAATCAAAGTTCCGTTAGATTTTTCTTCAACAGTTATTGAGTTGACGTCATACTTTCCGGTTACATTTTTTGTAATCGTTTCCGGTTCAATTGGTTTCTCTTCGTTTGGGTCTGTTTGTTTCGAAGTGAAAAAAGCTTCGGTATTAAATAGTTCGTCGGACACTTTCAAATTTTTTGTGCGGTCATCATAGTCAATTCGTTTTCCGTAACCAAGACTCAGATAATCAACGCAGTAAATCAGAGGAATAAAAACATCGTCTTTAATTAGAAGAGTGGAAATTGGAATTTGAAAAACAGTTTGTGCGCCGTCTGTTTTTCTATTGATAATTATAAATTGATTGTGGGCGGTGAACTTTAGAATATAGTCCTTAAACTTTATTTCGATTTTTGCCGCAGCAGAATTGTAAAATTGATTTGCCGAAAGTAGCGAGGCAATCTCTTTAGAAGAGACGTAATCAATACCGCCCCTCATAATGTAAGAAAGAGTTTCATCTCTTCCTTCAACTTGCGCAGAGATTTTATATAGCCGTTGCGAAAACGAAGTAGAAATAAGAATAAGTATGAAAAAAAAAACGAATTTGATTCTCATAAAAATTATCTAATAAACGGAATCATAAAGCCGCTGCG
>JBFLWC010000077.1:0-2791 GCA_040758415.1 Bacteroidota bacterium
AACAAGTTAAATTTCTCACTTTATCGCTATGAGGGAAAACACGAAATAAAATCTGAACTGCTGCTTAAATTTTATGGAATTGTTATTTAATAACTCACCTTACGCAGAATTTATTTCTTTGCGGTCTTAGCGTTGAACTTGGCGCCTTTGCGAGAAAAAAGAAAAGCATTTCACGCAGAGATCGCAAAGAATGCGCAAAGATCGCCAAGGATATTATTCCTTATGCGTAAGGTGAGTTAATAATGTGATACTTCCTTTTTGCAACTTTATGACGAGATAAATTGTTTTAAAAACAGACAGCGATGAAGGAGCTACAAAATGCCACGAAGAATTTATCTCGTTTTTATAAGCGTATTTGTAATCGCGGGAATCAACGGCTGTTATAAAAATGATTATGGTACAAATACAGTCTCCGGAACACCAGGCAACAATGAAGTATGGCTGCAAAATATTTCTTTTAACCCGTCAACAATAACCGTTAATGCAGGCACAACAATAAAATGGATAAATAAAGATAATGTAGCACATACTGTTACAAGCGGAACGCCCGGCGCACCCGACGGCATTTTTGATTCCGGTAATCTAAACAACGGTGGAACATTCTCGTATACATTTAATACAAAGGGAACTTTTCAGTACTACTGCAAACTACATCAAAGTAGTATGAAGGGAACGGTTGTAGTACAGTAAAGCGGGTGGGAATAAGAAATCAGAAATCTATTTGATGGTAAAGTAGATTACGGTTCATTAGCAGTTAATTAGCCCCACCTCAATCCTCCCCAAAGGGGAGGAAGTTAAATACCCTGACCCTTGCGGAGGTATCATTCAGCGCAGGTCGTAGTCAACACTCCGACCAAGCATTTTTCTCTCCCCCTTTGGGGGAGATGGAGGGGGCTTTACTTTTCATCTCCCATCTTTTCAAGCGCCTCAAAATATTTTCTGATCAAATCCTCGTAATCTTTTTTATATCCCTCTCGTATGGCTTTCATCAGTTCATCGCGCAATTTGTTTTTTCCTTCTTCAGTATTCAAAATTAAATCGGGCGGAGATGTGCGCGCAAAATTTTTGCCGACTTCTGCTTTTCTCTCTTTCTCAAAATCGCGTTCGTTGATCGAGCGCTGTGCATCCAAAAGTTTTGAAAGAATTTTCTCCTGTTGTTTTATCAATTCATCATTTACTTTTTCCGATTGAAGATTAGTTACAACTTCTTCCATCTCGTTCAAAATTTTTTCTAGATTTGCAGCAAGTCGTTTTGACTGTCCTGATTCTTTTGCTTCTTGATTCAACTGCTCGAGCGATTTACGAATCATTTCTTGCTGCTGCGCGAGGCGCTGCATTTGAGCAATCATCTCACGGGAAAGTTCTCCTTGATTCATCATCTGTGTCAGCTGGTTTAGTTGCATCTGCTGTGCGGAGAGTTGTTGAAGCTGCTGCATTAAACTCATCATTCCGCCGCCATCGCCGCCGTTAATCATCTTATCCATCGCGCCCTTCATCAAACTTGCCGCTTCATTCAGCGAAGCCATCGCATCATTTTGTTTTTGTGATGCGGTTGGCCCCTGTTGATTTTGCATTGCGTTGATTGATTGCTGCATTTCGGATAAAGCTTTGCCGAGTACTTTTCCCATTTCCGGAGTTACCATAAAAGTTTTTTGAGAAAGGTCGCCCATCTTTTGCATAACTTTGCCCAGATCGTTTTTTATCTCATTCTGCCGGCGCGAATTTTTTGAAAACTCCTGAGAGTACGGACTAAGCTGCTCTGTTTCGTTTTTCAATTTCTCTTGATCTTTTGAAAGAGCAAGCAGGTCGTTAAGAATTTTTACCATGTCGTAGTATGTTTTAATCTGGTTCATCTGCTGCATGCTCGATTGCAGATTTTGAAATTGCTTTCCAAGAGCCTGCATGTTTTGTGAAAGCTGCTGCTGGTTTTGCATTGCATCGGATTTTTGCATTTGCTGCAAATCTTTCACCGTTTCATCAGAAAGTTTTTCATTGTTTTGTTTTTCAAATTCGTTTTGAATTTTTTCCATCGCATCCTTAGGCATATCTTTTAACCCGCTCATCTTTTCGTTGAGTTTGTTCATTTCCTTGTTGAGACTCTTCAAATCGTTTGTAACCTCTTGCTGACGTTCAGCTAATTCATCCCGTTTTAGTTTTTCAGAAAGATTTGACTGCTCGGTTTTATTTCTCAGTTCGTTAATTTTTTCGGTTAGTTCTTCCGTGCGCTTAACCATCTCATCAATTTTCTGTTCGATTTGAATTCGCTTGAGAAGATTTACTGTGCGCTCAAGACTTTTCTTAATGTATTCTTCGTTCGCTTTAATTTCTTCTAAAGACATTTGTATGTTGTCCCGCATCATACTTTGCAGCGCTTCCTGTAGCCGCTTGAACGCTTCTTTCATTTCATCGTTGTTCATTTGATCCAGCAATTCTTGAAGTTCGCTGTATTTCTTCAGAGTCTCTTCGGAGAGAAGATTGTTTTTGGCAAGGTCATTTTTCATTTCAGAAAGTTTTTGAGAAATCTCGTCAACTTTTTTCCCGAGTTCTTTAAATTTTTCTACGGTTTTTTCAACCCGTTCTTTTTCCTGCCAGGAAATTTCTTTCTGATTCTGTTTTAAATCATCGCTCAACTTCTGAAATTCCTGGTTGAGTCTTTCTGCTTCTTTAAGTGTCTGTGTTAAATCTTTTGATGCTTCTTCCTGTTTGTTTTCCGCTTCAGCCAAAAGTTCATCAAGCGAAGGCACGGTGATTGTGAATCGCTGCGTCTTTGCAGATTTTGGACCGTTGACGT
>JBFLWC010000078.1:0-3990 GCA_040758415.1 Bacteroidota bacterium
TTTATGAACGACATAATAAATGAGATCTTGAAATTAAAGAAAGAGAAAAACGCAGTTATACTTGCACACAATTATCAGATACCGGAGATACAGGATATAGCTGATTTTGTTGGCGATTCTCTCGGTCTTTCCCAGCAAGCTGCAACCACCAATGCCGGCACTATTGTTTTCTGCGGAGTCCATTTTATGGCGGAAACTGCCTCAATAATTTCACCCAACAAAAAAGTTTTAATTCCTGATCTTGATGCCGGATGCTCGCTTGCTTCTACAATTAATGCAGATCAATTACGCGAATGGAAAGAAAAATTTCCAAATTCAGTTGTTGTTTCGTACGTGAATACTACGGCGGAAGTGAAAGCCGAAAGCGATTACTGTGTAACTTCATCGAATGCAGTTAAAGTTGTAGAAGCAATTCCAACAGGTAAAAAAATTTTATTTCTGCCGGATAGGTTTCTGGGTCAATATGTCAGCGCGGTTACTGGGCGCGAAATGGAAATTTGGAATGGTGCATGTCATGTCCACGAAAAAATCGGTGATGTGAATTTTGACGACGCACATGCAGAACACCCCGATGCGGAATTTTTGATTCACCCTGAATGCGGTTGTTCAAGTTCGTGCATGTTGAAATCGCAAGTCTATTTTGATTGCAAAGATGTTCATATATTTTCTACAGAAGGAATGATACGGCACGTGAAGGAATCAAAGGCAGGTGAATTTGTTATTGCAACCGAAACCGGAATTTTACACCGTCTCAAAAAAATGAGACCGGAAGCAAAATTTTATCCACTCAGCGAAAATGCGGTTTGCGAGTACATGAAAAAAATTACGCTCGAAAATTTGTATGAATCGCTTTTATATGAACAGTACGAAGTGAAAGTGCCGGAAGAAATTGCTGCGCGCGCCCGTTTGCCGATTGAAAGAATGCTTGCAATTGTATAAGATGATGCGAGAATTGATTTTGGCTATGTGCTGCATTATTTTCATCTTATGAAAAGGATACCAAAAAAAAACAAAATACAAAGAATAGTCTCTTCGATTGTAGAACAATGCTTGCCGGAAAAAATAATTCTTTTTGGCTCTCACGCCTACGGAAAACCAAACAAAGACAGCGATATAGATCTCTTTGTTGTTGCAAAAATTCCGGGATTACCTGCCGAGAGGATACGCGTTGTGAGACGTGCAATCAACGAACAAGCATCTATTGATGTTATTGTAAAAGACCCCGAAGAAGTTGTGCGCGGTTAAAGGGAAGAGATTGGTTTGTTAAGGAGATATTTGAAAAAGGTGTAGTGTTGTATGCACGCCGATACAGTAGAGTGTAGTACTTAATCTACGAATAAAATTCTTTTATATTATTTTTGCATGAACATTCAGAGGAAGCAGATCATGCGAAAATTATTAGGGGCACTCACCTTTCTTTTTTTATCATCGTTAAATTTATTCTCGCAAGAATTGATTAATGTAACGTTCAATGTTAACACGCCCGGAATCGATGACGCATCGAAAGTTTATATCGTTGGCAATGTTGCGGAACTTGGAAACTGGCAGCCCGGTTTGGTTGCGCTCGAAAAAACCGGAAAAGAAAATTGGAGCAGAACTTTTCAACTTCCGAAAAATTTTAGACTCGAATACAAGTTCACAAAAGGAAGCTGGACCACCGAAGCACTCGGCAATGATGCAACAATTCCGCGTAACTCGATACTTATCGCAAATAGCGATACGACAGTTTCAGCAACAGTTTCGAATTGGAGAGACAACTTCAATTTCAAGGTGCCGGGGCAAATAACCGGAACAGTTGAGTATCACAAAAATTTTGTGATCGACGGATTGAAACCGCGCGATGTGATTGTTTGGCTTCCGCCGGACTATAACGACAACACAAACAAACGCTATCCGGTTCTTTACATGCACGATGCGCAAAATATTTTTGACCCGCGTACTTCAACTTTATTTATTGATTGGCAAGCTGATGAAACGGCAGACAGTTTAATCCGTGCCGGCGAAATAGAATCAATCATAATTGTCGGGATGAACAACACATCGGACCGTTTTGAGGAATACAGCAACTCGCCGCTCGGAAAGCTTTACATGAAATTAATTGCGGAAAAAATTAAACCGTTCATTGATTCACATTACAGAACTTTGCCGGATAGGAACAACACTGCCGTTGCCGGTTCTTCAATGGGCGGATTAATTTCTTTTATGATTGCGTGGGAATATTCTGATTTGTTTTCAAAAGCCGCATGTTTTTCGCCTGCGTTCAAAATTCGGAACATTGATTACGTGAGAGAAGTAACAAACTACAACGGAAATAAAAAAGAGATAAAACTTTACATCGATAACGGCGGCGTTGGATTAGAAGCACAGCTCCAACCCGGCGTTGATGAAATGATTGGTGCACTCAAACAAAAAGGTTACGAAGAAGAAAAAGATTTTTTTGTTTACATAGATAAAAATGCTGAACATAACGAAGCAGCGTGGGCAGAAAGATTTTGGAGACCATTAAAAATATTTTTTGCGAAATAGTTTAGCTTTCCATTAATATTTCAAACCAACTGTAGAGGGATATGGGCAGAAACAAATGGAGTGAGGACGAAATCAAGTATTTGCGAAAACATTATTCGCATAAAGGAGCTAAACATGTTGCCGAACATCTCAGCCGTCCAACCAATTCGGTAATTTCAAAAGCAATGAATCTTGGAATAGTATTAGAGGGATTCCGTCATTGGGAAAAATGGGAAGATAATTATATTAAACGTCACTATTCAGACCGCAAACCGGCATCAATGGGCAAAACACTGAAACGTTCTACTAAAGCTATTCTTCACCGAGCAAAACGCTTAGGACTAACCCGGAAACGTGGGAGAACTTGGACGGACGAAGAAAAAGAATTTCTTTGTACTCATTATCATGATCGCTCAATGTCTCTTGAAGAGATTGCTTCAAAATTGGGACGTTCGTTAAAATCCGTTCGATCATATGCAAAAATTCTGAAAGTGCGAAGACCGCGCCATGAACATGAATGGACAAAAGAAGAACATAAATATCTTGCTGCCAACTACAAGACGAAAAGATTTAAAGATATTGCTGCCGATCTCGGGTTAAGCAGCGATGCTGTTACTTTGTATGCTAACAGAAAAGGGTTGTTGAGAAAATCGCCAAGGCGGCTCTGGACACAGGAGGAGTTTGATTTTGTTCGTCAGAATTATACAACCCTTACCGTAGAAGATATTGGTAAAGCAATTAATAGAACAGTTCAAGCGGTTCAGCAATGTGCCGGACGTTTGGGCTTGCAGAGTAAAGAAAATTGGAATAAGCCGTCAAATGTTGAAGCACGGGTTCGTAAGTTTAAACTCTGGAAAGCTCAACAGAAATTCAGTGTTGAGTCATAGATAAAAATAGAAATGAAAGTTCTCGTCGGTTCAAAAAATCCGGTTAAGATTGATTCGGTTAAAGAAGCATTCTCAAAATATTTTGAGAATGTAGAAGCAATCGGTATTGAAACAGAGAGCGGTGTTTCCGTTCAGCCGGTTAATAACGAAACATTTGAAGGCGCACGCAACCGCACACAAAATCTTAGAAAGATTAACGATGAACAAAATTTGAACGCCGATTTCTTTGTCGGCATCGAAGGCGGAATTGTTAAACAGTACAATAAATGGTTTGCATTCGGATGTATGTGTGTTGTTGATAAAAACGGCGATGAAGGATTCGGAACATCGCCGCATTACGAGCTGCCAAATTTTGTTGTTGAAAAATTACTGCGCGGAATTGAACTCGGCGATGTGATGGATGAAATTACGAACGAACAAAACACAAAACAAAAAAACGGTGCAATCGGATTTTTTACAAACGGAGTAATGAACAGAAAAGAACTTTACATTGAAGGACTGAAAGTTGCAGTTGTTCCGTTTCTTCATAAAAATTTATTTTTTTGATGAATCTTAATTCTGTACGATAAAAAGTTTTGTTATAAAATAATTTCTTATT
>JBFLWC010000079.1:0-4069 GCA_040758415.1 Bacteroidota bacterium
CGTTTTGGAAGAAGTTATAAAAAGTTTTGATGAACAGATCAAAGAAAAAAATCTTACTGTATCTAAAGAATTTCCGGAAGAAGATTTAATCATAAAAGCAGATAGAGAACGTATCTCGAAAGTGTTTTGGGATTTGATTTCGAATGCAATCAGATTTACTAATTCGGGCGGAAGAATTTCTTTGATTGCAATAGACCTGGGTAAAGAAGTTGAAGTTGCAGTTAGTGATACAGGCATTGGAATTTCCGAAAATGATTTACCAAATCTTTTTCAAAAATTCAGCAAGATTCAAAAAGCAGGCGCTCAAATTATCGGTGCCGGATTTGGACTTGTGAGCACAAAGCAGATAATTGATTTGCACAAAGGTATTATAAAAGTTAGAAGTCAAGTTAATAAAGGAACAACTTTTATTATTCGTCTTCCTAAATAGAATTTCAGACGAGGGTATTTTGGAAAAATTAATTTTTATTATTGACGACGAGGACTCAATTCTAAAAATGCTTATGCATTGGGTCAAGAATCAATGGAACTATAACTGCAAAACATTTAAAAACGGAAACGAAGCGCTCAACTCGCTTTCCGATAATCCGGATTTGATCCTGCTGGATATAATGCTGCCCGATATAAACGGCAACGAAGTTTTAAACCGCATCAAACATAAATATCCGCATCTTCCGGTTATCATGCTTTCTGCACAGGGCAGCGTTGAGGTTGCGCTGGAATCAATTCGGCTCGGTGCGTTCGATTATTTTCCGAAACCAATTGATAAGAACCGTCTTGAACCAGCAATAAGAAATGCAATTAAGAATTACGATCTTGAACGCGAGCTTGAAAAGTTGAAAGAGAATCTACAGAAGGAGTTCAGTTTCGACAGCATTATTTCTGCAGATAAAAAAATGCAGGATGCCTTTAAGATGGTCTCTAAAGTACTAGACAACGATATAACAGTTTTAATTGAAGGTGAGAGCGGAACGGGAAAAGAATTAATTGCACGCGCGATCCATTATAACGGAAAAAGAAAAACGGCGCCGTTCGTTGTTGTTAATTGCGCATCAATTCCACGCGAACTGTTAGAGAGCGAATTATTCGGTCATGAAAAAGGCGCGTTTACTGGCGCACACGTTAGAAAGATTGGAAAATTTGAACTTGCCAAAGGCGGAACAATTTTTCTTGATGAAATAGGTGAAATGGAAATGTCGCTTCAAGCAAAAATTTTGAGAGTGATTCAGCAAAAAGAATTTGAACGCGTCGGCGGCAACGAAGTTATCAAAACCGATGTGAGAATTATTTCTGCAACAAACCGTAATCTTAAATTAGCAGTTGATAACAAATTGTTCAGAGAAGATCTTTATTATAGATTGAGTTCGTTCCCCATTAATATCCTTCCGCTGCGCGAACGTAAAGGTGATATAGTTATTCTGATAGACCACTTTATAAAACGTTTCAACGAAAAACTTGGCAAGGATGTTAAAGGCGTTACAAAAAATGCGCTGAAAGTTATGTATGATTACGATTGGCCCGGAAACGTGCGTGAACTTGAAAATACTTTGGAGCGGTGCATAATCTTAAGTGACGGAAATTATGTGGATGTTGACGTTCTTCCATCAAATATAACGGCTCAGTTTAGAACTGTGAACTTCGATGCAAACGGGGTTATGTTCGGCAGCGATTCTCCCGTGATCCCGTTTGAAAAATTAAAAGAAGAAGCGATTCGTCACGCGCTAAAAACTACAGAGGGAAACATTGTTGATGCGGCTCGTAAATTAAGAATTGGGCGGGCAACACTTTACCGCTTGATGGCAAAGTATAAAATCGAATCACCAAAGAATTGAAATTTTTTACTGTTGATTCTAAATTCCGGTTTGCACAGATCTGAACGGCACAGCAAGTAGCGCAGATTTTTAATCTGCGTTACAACACTATGAACGGTACAGCAATAAGAAAAAATACATGAAAATAATTGAGGAAATAATAGACGATATTGTTGTTGAAATTGTAAATCTTGATAGAGCAACCCTGCGAGAGGCAGAGGAATTGAAAGGCAAAATTACAGACAAGATCAACGACGGTTTCAAAAAAATTATAATTGATTTAAGTGAAGTTGAGTTTCTCGACTCAACATTTCTTGGCGTAATAGTTAACTCTTTGAAAAAGGTTGCAAAGCTCGGCGGCGATTTGAAACTTGTCGGTTTTCAACCGGCTGTTCGTTCAATGTTTGAATTAACGCGCTTGTTCAGAGTGTTTGAATCATACTCGGAACTACAAAGCGCTATCAAAAGTTTTCATAACTGATGATTAACTTGCTTACAAAGTATTGATGCAAAAAAATTTTGGAAAAAGCTGTGATAGACAATAACAACAAAACTGCAAGCACAATTCTTCTTGTAGAAGATGAATTTAACATAGCAAAACTTTTTAGTTACAATCTAACAAAAGCAGGTTTCCGCTGCCAGGTTGCAGGCAATGGAAGAGAAGGATTAGAACTTGCAGAAAAGATCAAGCCGGATTTGATCATCAGCGATGTGATGATGCCCGAAGTTGACGGATTTGAATTCCGCAAACGTCTTCTTGAAAACTCCGAACTAAAACAAATTCCTTTTGTCTTTCTAACTGCAAAGGGTGAAGAAGAAGATATTCTTCAGGGATTCGACCTTGAAATAGAAGATTACATCATAAAAACATCAAGCCCGAAAGTAGTGATAGCAAAAGTTACTGCAATTTTGAAGAGCTTAGAAAAAGAAAGAGTAAAAGTTGTTGACGAAGTTCAGAAAGCTGCAGATTCTATGGGTGCGAAGGTTGTGCCGGAAGAATTCCCTCTCTTTGACGGATTTCAAATTAAGCATTGGCACTTACCATTCAAAAATGTTCCCGGCGGAGATTTTATTGACTACTTTAATCTGGATGAAAATAATCTTGCAATAATTCTTGGCGATGTGATGGGAAAACGCTGGGGTGCGTGGTATTTTGCAGTTGCTTACGCAGGCTACGTACGAAGCGCAGCGAGGTTTGTACTCGAATCTTCAAAAGATTTTCAGCCAAGCCACATATTGCAAAAAGTGAATGAATCGGTTTTCAAAGATGAAAGAATTTCGGAAGTATTTATCACTCTTTCTATAATCATTCTCGATAAAAAAAATAAAATTGCACGCTATTCCGGCGCCGGAGATTTACCTCTTATCTATAAATCGAAAAATGTTGAAAAAATTATATCGAAAGGGACGCTTCTTGGCTTCAGCAAATCCGGCGAGTACGAAGATTACGAAACGAAACTCGTAAGCGGCGATGAATTATTTTTGGTTACAGACGGAATTACGGAAGCCCGCAACAAAGCCGGTGAGCTTTACGGAGAAGAGCAGCTGATTAAATTTCTTGAGTCGCTCAATCCAGACGAAGACACACTCGAACAGATAAAAAAAGAATTGTTTAATTACACCGGCGGTCAATGGGATGATGATGTCAGCTTGATTGCAGTGAAAGTGTTGTAAGAGCGGGCAATTATTTATTCCCCATTTTTACAATCTCATCAAACTCATCTTTTGTTACAGGCATAACTGATAAACGATTGCCTGGCTGCACAAGTTTCATCCTCTGCAATTTTTTGTTTGCTTTGATTTCACCAATTAGAACCGGTCTCATAAATTTTTGAATGAACTTAACATCAACCATGAACCACATAGGTGAATCTTTTTTGCTTTTTGGATCATAATGTTTGTCGTCCGGGTCAAAAGCTGTGAAATCGGGATAACCTTCTCTTACAACTTCACAAATACCAACTGCTGCAGGCGGTTCTATATTGCTGTGATAAAAAATTACTTTGTCGCCTGTCTTCATTTCATCTCGTAAAAAATTGCGGGCTTGGTAATTGCGCACACCATTCCAATGCGTTGTTTTGTTCTTTGCTTTTGCAAGATCGTCTATAGAAAAAACTTCCGGTTCGGATTTTATAAGCCAGTATTTTGTTGACATAAACCCTCACTAAATTATTTTTTTAGCAGACTCGGCACCTAAGCAAGAATCTGCCACTGCGGATTTTTTTCTCGCGGTGGCGCAAAGATGCAAAGCCGATTTG
>JBFLWC010000080.1:0-2273 GCA_040758415.1 Bacteroidota bacterium
AATTGCACATCTGGCACCGTTTGCACATAAACTACCTGTTGTTCCATCTGCGTTATAGTAGTTCATCTTAAATGCGTATCCACTCAAATCAGAGATCAACAATACACCGTCTGCGCCAATTCCCGTACGTCTTTTACACAATTTTTTGATTGTTCGCGGCATTAATACAAGACCAGTATTAATGTTTTTATCAATCAAAATAAAATCGTTTCCTGCACCACTCAATTTTGTGAAATAAAAGTGTGTCATAACGGTTTCAAATTTACGTCAATAATGCCCTTAAAGCAACGGAAATTGAGTGCTGGCACGGTTTTTAATTTGGTCGGCAGGTTTTTAAAGTAAAGACGGATCGAATCTGTCTCTCTAATTAAATACTTCTCTTATTGAATCCTTCTTAGATTGAATCTGTCCCCATTCAAATCTGTTTTTGTTGTATTTATTTTGGAGACGCACTCGGTGAGTCTCCTACGTTGTAAAAACCACGTTTGAAGATTTTTTTGTGGAGGTGGCGGGAGTCGAACCCGCGTCCGAAGATATCTTTCTATGAACGTCTACACACATATTCTGTTTTTTAATTTCATTCCGAAAAAACTAACAGAAAAGTATTAATCGGAACTATTCCGGAATTAGTTTCGCCTCATCTATCCGGAAGTTCGATTTGGCTATCACACTGTGCGGCGTTCTTTCAAATCCCAGCGTGAATAGAGTTGAAGAACGGCTGCGTTTAATTACGCAGCTAAAGCGTAGTTATATTCGCCTTTTATTTTTTTACCGTCGTTTTACGTGTCTACGGTAAACACGGTGCGCAGTTCAAAGAACAAATAACCCCGTCGAAGCCAATGTCACCCCCGTTTGATAATTAAGAATGGAGCATTGAGAATTATTTCTTCCATTCAACATCCGGGTGTTTGGATGAAAAATTTTCAAATCTTGATAGAACAAACAATAAATCTGAAAGACGATTCAAATATACTTCTATTTCTTGATTAATCTCATCTGTTTTAGAAAGAGCAACAACTTCGCGTTCTGCTCTTCTACAGATTGTTCGCGAATAATGCAATAGAGCCGCACCTTTTAATCCTCCGGGCAAAATAAAATTTTTAAGAACAGGAAGCTGTGAATCAAATTTATCAATGAACTTCTCAAGCCGTTGCACAAAATTAGAATCAACACGTGGAATTACAAAATTTTTATTTTCCCTTTCAAAAGGAGTTGCCAGATCAGAGCCGACAGTAAAAAGTTCGTGCTGTATACCGCCAATTACTTCTTTTAGTTCCTCGTTTTTTATCTCTGTAATTGCAACGCCAAGTATTGAATTTAATTCATCAACAGTTCCGTATGCCTGAATTCTTAAATCATTTTTCCAGACTCTTCTTCCGCCAAAAAGAGAAGTCTCTCCTTTATCGCCTGTCTTTGTATAAATTTTCATTTTCTATCGGAAGATTCAGAAACATCTATATTTATTTTCGTCTTACCGTTTTCAACAAAAAAACTATTAGAATTTTCAAGAGCTTTTCTTCTTACTAAAATCAAACCGATCTGTTCCTGTAAAAGCTCTGAGTTAGATAACGAAGTAATTTCTCCGACTTGATTACCATCCTCATCAAAAACCATTAACATCTCTTTGGAACCAATATGAGTGCCAAAATTAACTTTCAATAATTTTCTTTGGACTTTATCATAAGTATCCAGCCGTGCAATAACTTCTTGCCCGATGTAACAACCTTTCTTAAAACTGACTTCATTAATTAAGTTCGTTTCGTGTGGATTGGTACTGTCATTAATTTCATTTGGATAAACTGGAATTGCGTTCTCAATTCTAAATGTATCAAAGGCGTAATTACCAATCACTTGCAAATCAAATACACTTTTTATGCTGAAGAGATATTCTACAAAGTCAACACACTTTTCTTTATTAATCAACGCTTTGAAAATTTTCATCCCGTTGTTTTCTTGGTTCACAAAGAAGTGAAAAGTGAATCCATCAATATCAAATCTTCGCACAGTAGTAAAATCAAACGAGTTGATTTCTTTTCCTAAAAGCAGAGTTAAAAACGACTCCGCCTGTGAACCGATGAATTCTACCAGCACAAACTTTTCTGAAACATCTTTTGTTTGAATCTCTTCCATTATTATATACTTATTAATCCATCTTAAAAGACGTTTTTCTTTATCAGCATTACCAATCAGAAGAAAATCGTTTTCAAAATTTATCAGGGTTGTTCGGTCAATGAATCTTCCCTTCTCGTTCAAAAAAAGTGTATTTCTTTTTT
>JBFLWC010000081.1:0-4702 GCA_040758415.1 Bacteroidota bacterium
TCATTAAACTTTCCGGCGTGAGAATAAAATCCGATTGTTAAGTTTTGACTTGAATCATAAAGATAAACCGGCCGCGTTGGAAATCCGCTAAAAATCCCTCCTGTTATTTTGTCAATATCCTCTATTTTTATCTCGATGGTTTTTCTGCTTAAAAAATATTCAGTACAGATAATTTTTTCGTCGTTTGAAGTTATCTTGAAAGGAAACAGCTTGTATGTCTTGATGTAGTATTTATTGAGTGAAATGATTAAAAGCAAGTTGAGTATGGTAAAAAAAATGAAATACCAATGCTCAAAAATTTCTACTACCGATACAGCAAGATAAACTAATAGAAAAAGAGTAACCGGTATATTTCCGTAACGGTAAAACAGTTTTGAAATAAGCGGATAGCTGTAAATTTTCATGCTTGAGTTCCTGATCCGCCGGCTTGCGGACTAAGTGCCTGAGTAACAAAGTGAATTAATGACCATTGACTAATGACCAATTGTGTTGTTTTTGAATTTGTAAATACGTCCACTGCTATAATTAGTAAAGTAGAGTTCTTTATTTTCGTCAATCCCAAATGTAGAAACCGAATGAGCTGCCTTAAACAAAACAATGTTTTTCACATTTGATTCTTTAAGCTCAAGCGCCCAAATATTACCGCTTATAAAATCTGCATAAATATATTTACCGGAAAGTTCAGGAACATTTTTTCCCCTATAAACAAATCCGCCGGTGATAGAATAACCGCCATCTTCGTTGTGTCCGTATTCCCAAATAGGTTTAATATAATTTAGAGCATCACATCGGCTTGTGTTATAAGTATGAAAACCTTCATAACATCGCCAGCCGTAATTACCGCCGTTCTCAATCAAATTAATTTCTTCCCAAAGATTTTGTCCAACATCGGCAGCCCAAAGTTTTTTGGTCTGAAAATCAAAACTAAACCGCCAAACGTTACGTAAACCAAAAGCATAGATCTCTTCCCGGAATCCCGCTCTATTTCCTTTAAATGGATTATCTGGTGGAATAGCGTAGTTGCGCGAGCTCTCTTTTTTATTAACATCAATCCGCAAAATTTTTCCGAGAAGAGTTGTATTGTTCTGAGCATTGTTTTGAGGATCACCTGCAGAGCCGCCGTCTCCAAATGAAATGTAGAGATAACCATCCGGACCGAATGATGTTTGCCCGCCGTTATGATTTGAGTAGGGCTGGTTGACCTTAAATAAAATTAATTCACTGTTTCGATCTGCTTTGTCTGGATCGTTAGGAGTTACTTTGAAGCGCGATACAACCGAACGCAACGGTTTATCGGTTGTGTAGTTAACAAAAAAATATCCGTTGTTTTTGTAGTCGGGATGAAATGCCAACCCAAGTAATCCAAGTTCTCCACCGCTTTTAACTTTATCGCTTAGATCAAGAAAAATTTTTTTTGTTGATGTGTTTTGGTTGTTTTGAAAAACTAATATTACTCCCCTCTGTTCTACTACGAACAATCTGTTAGAACCATCACCGGCATTTTGAATATCAACAGGCTGTTGAAACGAAAGATTTGGGAACGCCGGTTGAATTTCTAATTGTGCGTGTATCAGTTTGTGTGAAAAGAAAAATATAAAGGTGAGCGCAATAAATGCAAAATTCTTTTTCATGGCAACTCCGCTTTTATTTCTAAAACAAAATAAATACTTACAGAATAATAAACTAAAACGCGTTAATAATATGATTGATTTGCGGCTCACTTCCTTTGATGTGCAGTATTGCAGCAACATCAATCCGGCAAATTTGATCTTTTATATCGCGTTCGTATAAATAAGCTTCGGCTGTTTTTCTAATTAATCTTTGTTTCCCTTTTGAAATAGCAAATTCCGGCGGACCGTATTCAAGGTTTGTTCTGTACTTTACCTCAACAAAAACTAATTCATCACCGTCTTTTGCAACAATGTCTATCTCACCATGTTCATAAATATAATTACGTTCAATAATTTTGTATCCGGATTTTTCTAAAAATTTGCATGCAAGGTCTTCGCCGTAATTACCGGTTTTGCGTTTGTTTTGATTAGTCATTGGTTATTAGTAAATGACAATTGATAATTGACAATTGATAATTGATAATTGACAATTGACAGATAGTTACTCAGGAACTCAGGCACTTAGTCCGCCATCCGTCAACTGACGGAGACGGCTCAGGTACTATTTTTCTCAAAAAACTTTTACGATGAAAAGGAGAAACACCAAATTTTTTCACGGCTTCGATGTGGGTGCGTGTAGCGTAACCTTTGTTACTTTCCCACATATATTCCGGAAATTTCTTTGCTGCTTCTTTCATTATTTTATCACGCGTAACCTTTGCGATGATAGAAGCTGCCGCAATCGAAAATGATTTAGTATCACCTTTCACAACAGTTTTTGTTTTTATTTCTGAACGGAAAGATTTGTTGCCGTCAATTAAAATCAAATTTGGTTTAGCCGATAAAAGCAATGCTGCTTCTTTCATAGCTTTGAGAGCAGCTTGCAGAATATTTATCGAATCAATTTCTTCATGTTCTACAATTCCTATTGCATAACTTATACAATTTTCTGTTATCCAGTCATAAAGTTCTTCTCTTTTTTTTTCTGAAAGTTTTTTGGAATCGTTAATTTCTTTATGAAAAGTTTTTTTATCGAATATTACTGCAGCTGCAACAACCGGTCCGGCAAGAGGACCGCGTCCGGCTTCATCAACTCCGGCAATGATTTTTGTTTTTAAGGAAAGAAATGAATTGTCGAATTTTTTAAGCGGATTCATTTTCCTCTTGATATTTTTATAGACATCTTCAATTCAAGGATAAATCTATAATACTTGCCACCCTTCACATCCAAAGTGCTTATGCCATTTTTTTTAAAGCTATCAAAATTCATTAATTATTCCAAAATGGATTTTACCCTGACCAAATGAATCACCTTTACCCAGAGCAAAACTAACACCAAGCACGCCAAGTCCGGTCTCAATCTTCAGACCAAAACCATAACCAGTTGTAAAAGAAGAATTCTGTAAAATATTTCGTCGTGTATCTGCATTTTGTAAAAAATAACCGGTATCAAAAAACAAAAACGCAAATGAACGGCGCGTGAGTAATAATCTGTATTCAAGATTCGACCAAAAAATTCTGTTTCCTTGAAATTGTCTTTCTCTATAACCGCGCAAAGAATTTGCACCGCCGAGAAAATAGAGATCGCTGAACTCCACCTCTGAACCCCGCACCTCACGTCCGTGTACTGATATTGCTGCAACTTGTTTATCGAATAACTGTTTGAAAATACTAAAATCAAATTCTATCCTCTGAAGTGTGATTTTTGTTTTGGTATTCGGAGTTATTAATTCACCCGGTCCATTTATTTTTTTAGATGTATACTTGTACGAATTGACGAAGAAAATACCCCGTGTAGGGGCATAAAAATCATCACGGGTGTCAACTTTTAAATTCAAACCGCTTGTAAAAGCAGACGAGTTAAAAACTGTTATAGTTTTCAAATTTTGTTCGGAAGGAATTGTTGATTGAGTGCCGATGAGCAGCGATGCAGAAATTTCATGTGTTGCAAGAAATTCTAACCTGCCTTCAAATCTTCTTTGAACGTAAGTTGTGTCCTGCTTTCTTTGATACAAATTGCCTTCAATGTTGAACGGAAAGTCAAACAACCATGGTTCAACGTATCGCAGCTCAAGTTCCTGAGAATATCTATTTTCCTGCTGCCATCTTAAAGCTGCTACACGACCGGTGCCAAAAAGATTTTGCAAATTTACGTTTACAAAACCGGTTAAGTAACCGCTCTCTTTATTATTTGGAGCTGGGATATAACCTGCAATGCCGTCAAAATAATTTGTTTCTTTTTCCTTAATGGAAATTTTTAAGACGCCTTCCTTTTTTGAGTTGAAGTAAAACACCGGCGGCTCGGTCGGTTCAAAGAAACGTAAACGGTTAAGTTTTTCTGCAGCGGCATCAATTTTTTTTTGAGAGTATTCTTCTCCCTTCTGAATTTGGATTGCACGTGTTATGACAAAATCTTTGGTCTTATTATTACCGGCTATTTCTATTTTATCAATTGTGCTTTTGGTGCCTTCTTCGATTGATAAAAAAAGGTTCGCAAAATAATTTTCTTTTGTAGAATCATTCGTGAATTCAACGGATTCAACCTTTACTGAAGCAAAGGGAAATCCTTTGTTCTCGTAGTAATCCAAAATTTCTGAAAAGACATACTCTATGTTTGTGCGCGTGAACGGAGAATTTTTAAGCTGATACAAAATATTAAATAACTGAAGAGAATCTTTTAACGGACTGCTAAAGTTAATTTTGTTAATTAGTGTCTGCCTTCCTTCCGAAAGATTTATTTCGAGTAATGATTTAACGGAATCGAGGTTCTCTAATTTTATTTTATTGAATGAGAAGTTAAAGTATCCTCGTTCTCTTAATGCGTCTGCTATTCTTGCTGCTGCTGAATCTTCCATCCCGGCAAAATATTTTTCACCTATGGAAATTTTTATCCAGCCGAAATAATCGTTTACGGAAAAATATTTATTACCGCTGATTTCAATTTTTGAGATTGATTGTGGATACATTGCTGTTGAAAGAAATAGAAGGAAGAAAAAGAATTTGGTATAAAACTGCTTGACAATAAATATTTTTTTTTGTTCGATCATTATTTTCTGAGTGCCTGATCCGTCAGCTGACGAGTTGAGCGAAAC
>JBFLWC010000082.1:0-6079 GCA_040758415.1 Bacteroidota bacterium
CTGGTTGGGTTTTCAAGAATTTCTACTTCTGGAACAACATAACCGTTCAAATCTTTTCCTCCAAAAACTGCAACAGTTCCCCTATAATTAACAACCATAGGATTTGTGCGCGCTATATTCAACGGAGCGGACCTAGTAATTTGAAGCGTTCCATCTGGTAGAACCGAAACTTCTTCAACTGTATTTAATGCCTTGTATCTTTCGTTGTATCCTCCAATGATAAAACCCTTTTTGCTTATAGGATTGTAAACGGCAGCCCCGCCAGCACGTGGTTCAAGTAATAAATTCCCCGGCGATAAATTGTCAAGTTTTTTAGAAGGAATATTGAATCTCTGGATCGTGTTCATAACACCGTTAGTTACGCCGCCAAAAATATAGATGTTATCATCTACAATAAACGTCATGTGCTGACGCGGTTGATCTTTATTCGGCGAGGAGAATTTAAATGTAAAACTAACTTGTTTTGTGTCTATATTATATGCAACTATGTATGCTAGCGTATCACCGGGGTTTGTGGGGTCGCCGCCAATAATATAAAGATTACCGCCGCTTATATGTCCGGTAGAATATGTTCTTCCAAAATCTTTTCTTTTGTCGTAAACGTATGAAAAATTAGTAACTATTTTATAATCCCATGCTTCAACAGCATATTTATCTGTTAAAGGATCGGTTGTTCCGCCAAAAGAGAAAACAATATTTTTCCAAATATCAGCAACAAAATTTTCACGCGGTTGAACCATTCTTCCAACTATCCGCCATGTATTTTTAACAACATCATATTCCTGAATCCAGTCTACCGGATTTTGAAGCGAATCCGAACTACCGCCGAGCAGATAAAATTTTGTGTTTGCCGCTGTTGAATCAAAAACAACTTGCCCGCCGGAAACAGGATAAAGCATTTTTGTAGGAAGAAGCCGCCATCTGTATTGTGCTTCTATCTGTGCGCTGCTAAATAGCACTACTACTAATAGTATTATTTTTTTCATAGTGTTAAAATTTCTTTTTTGTAACAGGTTAATTTTTACACCGCGTGCATTATCTGTTTTTAAAAGTGAAGTTTAGTTTCAATGTATCGCCGGCACGGAGATAAAATGCAGTGTCTATCTCTTTGTAATTCGGATTTTTAATTGTCAGCCTGATTGAACCGGGCGTAACTTTTATCAAATCTCGTAAAGGAGTTTGTCCTTTCAATTCACCGTTAACAAAAACATCTCCCCAGGGAAAAACTTTTGTGTTTAGAAATCCCATCATCGCATCTAACGAAACACGAAGCGGTGTTACTTCTTCAGCTTTAATCGAAACAACTTTTGTATAAATGGGATAATCCGGATGAACGAGCTTTAAGGTGTATTCTCCTTCAAGAAGTTTTATAGGTCTGCGCAAAGGAGTTGTTTCAATTTCTTCTCCGTTAATGTAAACTTTTGCCCAGGGTATGCATTCTATAAATAATCCTCCATAACCGGGCGATTTGCTTTGAGCCGGATTTTCATTCTGTTGATTTATTATTGGACTTTGTTGTTTGTCATCTACTGATGGTTGATTTAGTTTATTTAAATCTTCTTGTTCCTTTGTTTTCTGGCTTTGAAGCTGAACTGCATTAGTGTTTTGTTTCGACAAATTATTTTTCTGTTGAATATTTCCTTTATCAACGTTTGGCAATGTAGCGTTCGGAAGCCGTTCGTTGATCCGGAAAACAACTGCAATACCTATTACAACAATTGTAAAAACGGCAAGAAAGATCCATCCAATTTTTGTCTTCCATGCTTTTCTATCAGCACTATTTACAATAACAGCCGGCTGCTCGGTCTGTACATTCAACTCTTCTAAAATTTCTTCTGCTCTGTTGTACCGCTGGTTAACATTCTTCTTCAACAACTTTAGTAAAACTTTTTTTAGATGTTCGGGCAAATCGTTCAATTTTTCTTCGAGAGCCATTTCGTCGTAACTTATAATTTCATTCAGCGTAAGACTTACGTTATCTCCTAAGAACGGATTTTTTCCGGTGAACAACTCGAACAAAACAACGCCTGCAGAAAAAAGATCGCTTTGGGCTGTAAGTTTTGCACCGCGTACTTGTTCGGGACTCATATAACTTGGCGTGCCAACTATCGAATACGGATTGGTTATAAAATTATCTTCCGAAGAAAGTGCTAAACCAAAATCGCCCAGCTTTACATTTAGGTTCTTATCAACAAAAATATTTTCCGGTTTAATATCCCGATGAATAATTTGATTCTTGTGTGCATAATCTAATCCTTTAAGAAATTGAATCATCAAATGTTCTTTTTGCTCTTGAGAAAGAGTTTTTGTTTTTAAAACATTTCTGAGGGATTCACCTTCGATGTATTCGAACGAAATGTAAAAGAATTCTTTACTCATCCCGAAATCGAGAACTTTGATTATGTTCGGATGATCGAGCTGCGCTAAAATTTTTGCTTCTCTTTTGAACCGCTCTATTATAGACTGGTCGGGTATCTTTTGTGTATTAAGAATTTTGAGAATAATTTTTTTGCTGAGATAAATATGATTTGCAAGAAAAACGGCAGCGTGTTCATCTTTTTTGAGAACGTCAATGATCTGAAACTTCTCAAACAATATTTCCGAAGTAAGTGCAGACATTTTTATTATTCCATCATCCCTTTCAATTTCATTTGTATCCATCGAACAGAAACATCTAAAGATTTTGCTGTAAGTGTTCTGTTGCCGTCAAATTCGTCTAAGCGTTTTTTGAGAAGAAGCATTTCAAATTCCTGCAGTGTGCCTTGAAAATTTTCTACTTCCGCCGCGTCTTCAAGAACAATATGCTCTGAAAGTAATTTGTTACCATCGCAAAGAATTAATGCGCGCTGAATTACGTTAATCAATTGACGGATGTTACCTGGCCAATAATAACTCTCTAATTTTTTAATTGCAGCAGGGTCAATCTTCATATCTTGCCTGCCAATCTTTTTCACAAAGAAATTTACGAGCAGCGGAATGTCGCTTCTTCGTTCGCGCAGCGGCGGAATGCGTATCGGGAATACATTCAATCTATAAAATAAATCCTCTCGGAAAGTCTTTTCCTTCACAAGCGATTGCAAATCTTTATTCGTTGCAGCAATAATACGTGCATCAACTTTTTTTACCTTAACATCGCCAAGCCGGATTATTTCTCTGTTTTCCAGCACGCGCAAAAGTTTTGCTTGAAGCGCAGTAGAAATATCCGCAATTTCATCAAGAAAAAATGTTCCGCCGTCTGCTGCTTCGAGCAGTCCTTGTTTATCGTTGTTAGCGCCTGTGAATGCGCCCTTTTTGTATCCGAACAATTCGCTTTCTAAAAGATTATCGGGAATAGATCCGCAAAATTGTGCAAGAAACGGCTTCTCTTTTCTTTTGCTTAATTGATGAATTGCTTTAGCGGTTATTTCCTTTCCCGTGCCGCTTTCACCAATTATCAGAACAGTAGCATCGGTCAAAGCAACTTTGTGAATGAGATGTGAAAGAGTTCTCATAGCAGGACTGTTGCCAATCATCTCCGGAATTTTTTCTGTGAGCTGCAGACGGTTAATGAGAATCTGATTTTCTTTTTCGAGTTCTTCTAATTTTATTATCCGGTCTAATGCCAGAGAAACTAAATTAGAAAAGAAACTCAAGAAGAGAAGATTTTCTTCTGTGTATTCTCGGCGGTCGAGCTGGCTATCTGCAATTATAACGCCCCAAACTTTTTCGTCGCGAATAATGGGAACTCCTATTACAGATTTGATTCGTTGAATCTGCACGCTTTCAAATTGTGAAAGATGCGGATCGCTCAGTACGTCGTGATAAAGAAGTGGTTTTTTTTCTTTAATAACTTTTTGCAAAATGCCGGAAGAGAATTCATGCAGGTCGGTTATATTCTCGTTAGAAATCTTTCGTGCGGTAATGATTGAAAAATTGTCGTTAGTTTCATCATACTTTACAAACAATCCCCGCTCTGCATTTATAACTTTTATAACGATATCGATCGCGTCTTCTATCAAAGAATCCTGCCGTGTTGCCGAATTTAAAATTTCTGTAAACTCATAGAGCGATTCAAATTCGTCCTTCGAGAGATTTTTAATGTGATTGATATTTTCCGTAAAAAATTTTGTCATCTAAATTTTCTCATTAATTTTTTTATTGTTCATTGAACAACAAAGGATGCCGGTTTTGATCTGCTTCTGTTCTGATAGTCATCAATAATCCAAACTACCCAATTGTAATCTCCAGGGATTAAATTTATCGTCGGCACAGTTTCAACATCATTTTTAGGTATATTTTGTTTTTCCCAGATTAGCACCGGTGCGATTTCATCCGTGTAGATTTGAACAGTGTATTTAAAATTGAAACCGAGTAAAGGTCTGTACCACATCAAAGTTGGTTTAGTCCCAACTATTTGTTTGTTTAACGGAGACTTCGGAAGCACTTCCTGGTTTATTATTCTTTTGATGTTCGATACGCCGATACTGAATATCTGCTTCTTACGATCCTTAACAACAATCTCAAAATCTTTTCCTATACCCTCTTCAATGGATGGTAAATTCAAATCAAACGGTGAAAAGCCACTTCTGTAAAATTGCTTGGACGAATTAAATTTGAGCTGCCGATAAAAATTTAATTCCGCAGATCGAATAAAAACGGAATCAACATCACCTTCGGCATCCGAAACTTGTGCTTGAACAAAGATACTATCAATCCTCACTGAATACCGGTTCAGAACAATTGTATAGATTGATAAACTATCAAGCTTAGGAATTGCATTCAGAAAAATATCTACACGCTTGCTTTTTTGATTCTGAGGCAAACTTATTAAAGTATCTTTGCTGCTGTATCCTTCTTTTTCAAAAACCATTGTTCCGTCTTTCATAGGAAGGTTTTCTATTTTGTAATATCCATAAGCATCGGTTTCCACAAGTATGTTTTGATTTTTCCAATAGACCTTAACACCAGCAATTGGTTTAGAAGGTTCGGTTACTGTTTTAACAAAGCCGTCAATTTGTACAAGTTTGTAATCCGGATTTAGCGGGTCTAACGGGTTGAGACGCGGTGCATCACAAGATAGGAGAATGCTTACGATGAAAAGCGCTATTACACCACGAAAATTTTTCATATCAAGCTCTCTCACCACGTAGAAGTGTTCTTTGGTTGAAGTTAAAGATAAAAAACTTGTGGCAAATATGCAGGAAATTATCTGAATTATAAACTCAAAAATAAATTTCCTGTGGAATAAAGCACAGCTTTGCCGGATATCTTAACACGACTGCCTAGGTCCTTGCAGAAAAGTTCGCCGCCTCTATTTGAAACTTGAAGCGCACGAAAATTTTTCTTACCCAGCTTTTCCGACCAATACGGAACAAGAACCGTGTGAGCAGAACCCGTTACAGGATCTTCGTTGATCCCTTCGTTTGGTACGAAGACTCTGGAAACAAAATCAACTTCTTTTCCGCGGGCTGTAATAATAACTGCGTGCGGGTGAATCTGTTTTATTGATTCAAAATTGGGCAGATAATTTCTAATGTAATCTTCAGAATCAAAAACTATGAGAGCAAAAAATCCGTCTTCCAAAACTTCCAGCGGTTCTTTATCAAAACACTTTCTGATTGTGCTGCTAACCGGTATTCTTTTAGGTTTGTTCGCCGGAAAGTCGAGCGACAATAAAGCCCCCTCCATCTCCCCCAAAGGGGGAGAGAAAAATACTTGGTCGGAGTATTGACTCCGACCTGCGCTGAATGATACCCCCGACCCAAGGGTCGGGGTATTTAATGTCCTCCCTTGGGGAGGATTTTCCCGAAGGGATTCTGGCATAGCCATTCCTTCGGAACTTCTGAAAGGTGGGGCTAATAAATCTACCTCCCGCTCAACAAACAGTTCGCCGCTCTTTGAAGTAAATTTAATTTTCTTTGTATCCTTTTCGATGAAATTAAAAATCACAAATGCCGATGCTAGAGTTGCGTGTCCACACAGTGGAACTTCGGTTATCGGTGTCATCCAACGGATGTGATAGTGCTCTCTCTCTTTTACGAAGAAAGCCGTCTCCGATAAATTATTTTCCATTGCAATATTTTGGAGAAGAGAATCATCA
>JBFLWC010000083.1:0-4413 GCA_040758415.1 Bacteroidota bacterium
TGGCTTGGTATAATGAAAATTGCAGAACAATCCGGACTTATTGCGATCATAGCAAAATCTGTAAAACCGATTACAAAGTTTTTGTTTCCGGATGTCCCGCACAATCATCCCGCGATGGGTTCGATGATAATGAACATTTCAGCGAATATGTTGGGACTTGGCAATGCGGCAACGCCGTTCGGACTTAAAGCGATGGAAGAATTGGAAAAACTCAATCCTCAAAAAGGAACAGCAACAAACGCGATGTGCACGTTTCTGGCAATCAATACAGCAGGGCTAACTTTGATTCCAGCAACGGCGATTGCAGTGCGTGCTGCATCCGGAAGCAGCGACCCAACAATCATAATTGGTACGTCAATCTTTGGTGCATCGTGTGCAACATTTGTTGGAGTTTTATCGGCAAAAATTTTAGAAAAATTTCCGATGAGTTTTTCAGATTTTGCTAAGTATATAAAATCAAGCCAGAAGTTTATATCCGCTCTTTTTGTTATTGCACTTGCAACTGTGTTTCTTGCAGCAACAGGATTTTTGCAAAAGATTTTTGCAGTTTTAAATTTTATAAATGCAGAAGCGTTGAAGACAATAATACAAGTTGTTTCTATCCTTGCCATTCCACTCATTATAATTTCGTTTGTTCTTTTTGGAGTTTTCAAGAAAGTAAAAATTTATGAAGTGTTTGTTGAAGGCGCCAAGGAAGGTTTCAACGTTGCGCTAAGAATAATTCCATATCTCGTAGCAATGCTTGTTGCGATTGGAATTTTTAGAGCCGGCGGTGCAATGGATTTTTTAATTCTTATTTTATCACCAATAACAAACTTGATTGGTTTTCCGGCAGAAGCTTTACCGATGGCTTTAATGCGTCCTCTATCAGGCAGCGGCTCGCTTGGAATTATGTCTGAAATTATTTCCACTCACGGTGCGGATTCGTTTATCGGGCTGCTCGTTTCAACAATTATGGGAAGCACCGAAACAACATTTTATGTTTTAGCACTTTATTTTGGTTCGGTTAGCATCAAGCGCACACGACACGCAGTTGCAGTTGGAATTCTTGCTGACATTGCTGGAATTCTTGGTGCGCTCTTTATTGTTAAACTTTTGTTTGGATGAGCAGAATGCTAGATGTGAAACGTGAGACGCAAGACCACCGACATATATCGGCGTGTTTGAATTTTGTTCCGCCAAAGGCGTATTGTATTTAGCCCTTCTTATTTCTGAATTCTGGCTTCCGGTTTCTTCAACAATTGAGTCTAACTTCACTAATAACTATTTTGCTTTCAAAATAAACAAGAATTGATATGCGAATCGGAATTCCAAAAGAAACTTACCGCGGCGAAAAAAGAATTGCCTTAGCACCTGCAGGAGTTGATACACTTGTTAAAGCCGGTCATTCGGTTTTTATTCAAACATGTGCGGGAATAGAAAGCCACTTTACGGATGAAGAATACAGGCATATTGGTGCAAACATAGTTTACAGTGCAGAAGAAGTTTATCAAAGAGCAGAGATGATTGTTAAAATTGCGCCTCTGACTGAAACCGAAACCGAGCTTCTTCAAGATGAACAAATTGTCTTTTCGTTTTTGCATCTCGCGGTTGGAAAGAAAAACATCATAGAAAAACTTCTCAAGAAAAAAATTACCGCTATTGCTTACGAGCTGATCGAGAAAGATGAGCAGCTTCCGATCCTGCAATCTATGAGTGAGATTGCCGGACAGCTTGCGGTTCAAGCTGGTGAAAGATTTTTAGGCAGCGATGTTACAGATAGCCGCGGAATTTTGATGGGTGGAATAACAGGCGTTGCACCGGCTGCAGTAGTAATTCTTGGTGCAGGCGTTGTAGGATTTTACGCTGCTCGCGCGGCTCACTCCAGAGGGGCGCACGTAATAGTGTTAGATAAAGATTTGAGGAGATTGCGAAGAATTGAAACCGATATTTCAAATAATATTACAACGGTTGCTGCAAACGAATACACAATTGCGCGCGGAGTTAAGTTTGCAGATTTATTGATTGGTGCAGTTCAGATGAAAGCTGAAAAGACTCCTCACTTAGTTACTGAAGAGATGGTTAAAACGATGAAGAAAGGCGCGGTGATTGTTGATGTTTCGATTGACCAGGGCGGTTGTGTTGAAACGAGTAGACCGACATCATTATCCGATCCAGTTTTTGTTCAACATAATATAATTCATTATTGTGTGCCAAATATGCCGGCGCTTGTTTCAAGAACTGCAACCTACGGATTAACAAATGCATCCATCGAATACATTTTGGAAATTGCAGATAATGGATTATCAAATGCACTGCTTGGAGATGCCGGTTTAGCAAAAGGTGTTTGCACATACAACGGATTCTGTTCGAATGAAAACATTGCTGAAACGTTCAATCTCGAATATAAACGCCTTCATATTTTTTCAACAAATTGAGATCTTGAAATGACGCTTGAAGAGGTAAAAATTAACAAACCTGCTAATGCTGCCTGGGTGAAGAGATACAGCGGGCGGCTTGTTTCTGCCGATGAAGCTGTAAAGGTCATTAAATCCAGAGACAAAATAATTATTCAACCCGGCTGCGCAGCACCGCTTGAATTAATTAATGCAATGGTCCGCCGTAAAGATGAATTAAGCGACGTAGAAATTTATCATGTTCTTGTTGTGGGAGATTTGCCTTATACCAAAGAGGGAATGGAAAAACATTTCCGTCACAAAGCGTTTTTTATTGGAGGCAATACACGCAAAGCCGTTAACGAAGGGCGAGCGGAATTCATACCGATTTTTCTTTCCGAAGTTACTATGCTTTTCAAGCGCGGTGTTATTCAAGCCGATGTTGCCATGATTCATGTTTCTCCACCCGACGAACACGGCTTTTGCAGCTACGGAATTGATGTAGGTAATATTAAAACTCCTGCCGAAAAAGCAAAATGTGTTATTGCTCAGGTGAATAGGCAAATGCCGCGCGGACTTGGAAATAGTTTTATACACGTCAATAAAATTGATTACTTAGTTGAAGTTGACGAGCCGTTAAAGGAATTACCGCAGGTTGATCCTGATGCATCGCCGGAACTTCTTTCCGTTTACGATAATATTGGCAAACATATTGCCGGAATGATTGAAGACGGCTCGACTCTTCAAATGGGGATTGGTGCAATACCGGATGCAGTCTTAAAATATTTGCACAGCAAAAGTGATCTTGGTGTTCACACAGAAATGTTTTCCGATGGTTTGATTTCATTAGTTGAAGAAGGTGTTGTTAATGGTGAAAAGAAAACGCTGCACCCCGGAAAAATTATTGCCGGTTTTGTTCTCGGCACAAAACGTTCATACGATTTTATTGATAACAATCCGATATTTGAATTCCATCCTCAGGAATATGTGAACGATCCGTTTTTAATTTCTAAAAACAATAAAATGGTTGCGATAAATTCTGCAATTGAAATTGATCTTACCGGACAGGTGTGCGCAGATTCGATAGGGACAAAATTTTACAGCGGGATTGGCGGGCAGGTAGATTTTGTACGCGGCGCCGCACACTCAGATGGAGGCAAACCGATAATTGCATTGCCGTCTGCTACTAAAGACCTCAAGTTTTCCAAAATTGTTCCTACATTAAAACCGGGAGCCGGTGTTGTTACTTCGCGCGGCGATGTGCATTATGTTGTAACAGAGTACGGTGTTGCTAATCTTTTTGGAAAGACTGTGCAGGAAAGAGTTCGCTCATTAATTAATATTGCACACCCGCTATTCAGAGACGAACTTACTGAGTTCGCAAAAAAAACTTATCACATTTAACCAGTACAGTTATGATTGCCGTTATCGGAGACATTCATGGCTGCTATTACACATTAGCAGAATTATATAAAAAGATAATTTCTCGTTATCCAGGCATTCCGGTTTACACTGTTGGTGATCTGGTAGACCGCGGAAATCATAGTTACGAGGTTTTCAACTTTATAATTGATAACAGAATTCTTTTCACTGCAGGCAATCATGATTATATGTTCTTTCATTTTTTTAAGGACCCGACAAGTATATTTGCCCGTTCATGGTTTTTTAATGGCAACGAAACAACGCTTGAATCTTACGAGAACAAAGAGACCGAAATGTTCAGGCACATCGAGATAATAAAAACAGCGCCGCTCTATTTTAATTTGCCGGATTGTTATATCACTCATGCCGGTGTATCGGTGCAGTATAAAAAATATCTTCCTTCAAATTACCGCGAGAATCTTGATTTGTTGAGTTCGTTTATAATAAATGATTTGAAGAGCGATCAAGGAGTTCTTTGGACACGCGACCCGCTGCTAAATCTTGGTAAGCTTCAAGTTGTAGGGCACACTAAACAACAAGAAATTACATTGGTGGAAGATTCAAACGCTGTTTATATAGATACCGGAGCTTGTGTTGGAAATAAATTAAGCGCAGT
>JBFLWC010000084.1:0-4416 GCA_040758415.1 Bacteroidota bacterium
GAATGGGTAGATCCCATTTTTTCTCCGGTCAATTGATTGTTAAATGATGAGTCTTCCAAAATATCTTTAAGATGAAAAGTGTGTTTGTAAATGTAAATCAACAATAATGCGGCAATAAATAAAAGAAGTGATATTAGTAAATATTCCGTTACATTCAACTTGCTCAAGTGCAATAGCTGAGCATATCCAAACATAAAACTCAGCAGCGGAACAACGCCAAGCGAAAAAGCAACACCTTTATTGAAAGTGATTTGATCTATCAATTCTTTAGAAAATTTTTTATAGATTTTTTTGCCGGTCTTCTCTCCTTTCTTTTTGAAAAAGAGAGAAAGGGAAATTGAACCGAACAAAATAGTTACATACGGTATGAACAAAATACCGGCAAGCACCAAAAGGTATTTGAGCAAAACCATGTGGTGCGGCGATTGAGGCAAAACTGATTGATCTAAGAAATCCATAATATTTCCGGTTTATCTGCCTTAAACGAGTTAAAATTTTCTGAGTACTAACTTATCTATTGAAATAATGATTACTATTGCCAGCACATAAAGGTTAACGCGTAAAAATGCTTCTCTAAAAAATTTTTTTTGAAGACAGTCAAGGCAATCCGAAAGAATGCCTCTTGTTTTCCACAAAAGCAAAACACCAAGCAAAAGCATAGCTGCAATTGAATAAACGCTTGACGATATATTGAAAAATGGAATAAACATACAACTTGTAACTAACGCAGCCATCCATACAAATGTAATTCTTCCTAATTGTAATGCAGAAAATATTTTTGTTAATGTCGGAAAACCTGCTTGTTCATAATCTTTACTGTGAAGTAAAAGCAGCAGCCAAAAATGCGGTATCTGCCAGATAAAAAAGAAAAGAGCAAATACTAAAATCTCGATGTCAAAAAGATAACCGCCGGATGCAGTCCAACCGATGACCGGAGGTATAGCGCCGATTAACGAACCGGGAACAACTGCCAATGCATATTTTTTTTTTAGCGGTGTATAAACAATATTGTACCAAATCAAAGCAAGCCAGCCAAGAAGCATCGCTAAAATATTTGACGAAAAATAAATAATCGGCGAACCTATCAAAACTAAAATTGATGCAACTATAATTGCGTACCCGGCTGTAATTCTTCCCGATGGAATCGGTCTTCCTTTTGTCCGTTCCATCAATGCATCAGAAAATCTTTCTTGATAATGATTGAGTGCAGAAGAACCGCAGGCTAAAAGAAAAACTCCAAGTGCAGGCAGCAGCATTGCTAATTCCAATTTTGCCGTGTGCAATAAATATCCTGCAGAGGTTGAGAATGCTACAAAAAAAGTAATACGCACTTTTCCCAGCTCTAAAATTATTGCAATATGTTTTTTTAGTAATGCCATATTCTCTACACACTCTTTAATTCCTTCACTGTATCAAGAAGGCGCATACAGTCAATGTTTTTAAATTAATTGTTCAATCCTGCCTTTTGCAATTTTACAGGTTCACCATACCATGCAGTAAATTTATTTTCCGGCATCACAACAACTTTTGAGTACATTGCAGAGTGACTCATGCCGCAATACTCAGCGCACACAGCATCGTAATTGCCAGTTAACTTTGGCGTGAAATACAAATATTGTGTTCTGCCAAAAATTATATCTTCCTTAATTCTGAATGCCGGTATAAAGAATGCATGATTAACATCCGCCGATTGCATTTCCAATTTTACGGGCGTGTTTACCGGGACATAAAGTGTATCGGTTTTTTTCCCATTTTCGTATTCAAAAGAGAACTGCCACATCCGCGCAGTAACTTTAACAACAAAAGGATTATCGGGGACGTCTCTTATTTCTCTAAAACTTGTGTAGCCAAAATAAAACATAGAGAGAACCAAAATAGTCGGGATGACAATCCAGATAATTTCAAGCAAAACGTTGCCGTGTATATCAACCGGTGCATGCCCTTTCTTTCTATGATACTTAAAAACAAAATAGATCATCGTTGCAGTAATTCCAAGTAACAGCACAACAGAAACTGCTACAATGTAAAGCATCACAAGATCAACCGACTCTACATGACTTGTTGGAGCTGGAGACATATCAATTCCTTAACGATAAATAAAATCAAAAAATGTTAAAAGAAAAATCACTAACAAAGTGAAACCGCTTAACCCGAGAAATGCTTTGAAAATCAGTTCATCAAACTTGATGTGCATAAAAATATTTATAACAAGCGCAGATTTAATCGCAGCAATCAGCAAGGCGATAAATAATGTGTATCTGCCCAGACTTACGCCTGCAATAGTAACTGTAATTGTAGTGAACGCAAGAAGCGCAAGCCAAACTATAATGTATGTTCCGAAACCGATATGATGCTTATCTTTTCCGCTCATTGAAACTTCCTTTTTATATGCCCGCAGATTACTGAATTAAATAGAAGAGCGGGAATAAGAAAATCCAGATTAGATCTACTAAGTGCCAATACAATCCCGAGTTTTCTAATTTAATGTAGTTATTGTGTGTAACTTTATTTCTTTTTATGAAGACAAGCATAAAAGCAAGAATTACCATTCCAACCAAAACATGCAAAGCGTGCAGACCTGTCATTACATAATACAACCCGAAGAAAAGAATTTGTCCGTTTGGTTTGCCGGCAAGTTCGGGTGAACCCGGGTAAATTCCGTGAGCAAATTTTGTCGTCCACTCGAAATATTTATTCACCATAAACATCACCGCAAATAAAATAGTAATAGAAAGCAGAACCATCGAAAGAAATTTATTCCCCTTTTGCAGTGCAGCAATTGAAAGCGCAACGGTTAGACTGCTTGTCAGAAGAATGATTGTGTTAAGTGTTCCGATTCCTGTGTTCAGTTCCATAGCTGCAAGATGAAATTGATCCGGAAACTGATAGCGATAAACAGCATAAACTAAAAACATACCTCCAAAAAGAAGGACTTCTGTAAATAAAAAAAGCCACATTCCCATCTTTGCACCAACGTCATCTCGATGGACATGATGAACAGCTGCTTGATGATCACTCATTCTTCATCTCCTTTAGTTGGCTGAAATCATACGGCTCGTGTGTAACTGTTGGAATAGCATCAAAGTTTTCCATCGGCGGCGGAGAAGCAATATGCCACTCTAAGGTTACTCCTCCCCAAGGATTGGATGTTGCCTTTTTTCCTTTAAAGAGCGCGTGGATTAAATATCCAACAATAAAAAAAATCGTTCCAGATAAAATCCATGAACCAATAGTTGAAATTTTTTGATACGGAATAAACTGCGGAAGAAAATCGTAATATCTTCTCGGCATTCCCATATAACCCATTATGAATTTTGGGAAGTAGAGCATATTGAACCCGATGAAAAATAATAGAACTGATGCACGTGCAAATTTTATGTTATACATTCTACCAAACATTTTTGGGAACCAATAATGGAGCGCAGCAAAAAAAATCGTTCCCGTTCCTCCGAACATAACGTAGTGAAAGTGTGCAACAACAAAGTATGTATCGTGCACATGAACATTTGTTGCAAGCGAACCGAGCACAAGTCCGGTCAATCCACCAATCGAAAATAAAAAGATAAAATTCATCACCCACAAAAATGGCGGCTGAGGGTCTATAGAACCTTTATACATTGTAGCAACCCAGTTAAAAATTTTTACACCGCTGGGCAGTGCAACAATAAAAGTTAGAAGCGAGAAGATCCAGCGCGCTGTATCGCTCATCCCGCTTGTAAACATGTGATGCGCCCAAACCAGGTATCCGACAAATGCAATTGCCAGAGACGACATTGCAATTGCGCGGTAACCAAAAATTGTTCTGCGCGCAAATGTTGGAATAATTTCCGAAACAACACCCATTGCCGGAAGAATCATTATATAAACAGCTGGATGAGAATAGATCCAAAACATGTGCTGGAATAAAATCGGGTCGCCTCCAAGAGCCGGATCAAAAATTCCAACACCAAAAGCGCGTTCAATCATTACCAACAAAATTGTAATTGCTATTACCGGTGTTGCAATAATCTGAATCCATGCAGTAGCATAAGTTGCCCAGACAAATAAAGGCATCTTGAAAAAAGTCATTCCGGGCGCACGTAATCTGTGCGTCGTTGTTATAAAATTTATTCCTGTTAGGATTGAAGAAAAGCCAAGTATAAACGCTGCAAAAATTGTGAGTGAAACATTTGTAGTGCTTCGAATACTGTACGGAATATAAAAAGTCCACCCGGTGTCAATCGGTCCGCCGGGAAGAAAAAGAGAAACGAGCGCTAAAATTGCACCGGCAACATAAACAGAATAAGAAAGTAAG
Source organism: Bacteroidota bacterium (assembly GCA_040758415.1). Classification (GTDB taxonomy): domain Bacteria; phylum Bacteroidota; class Ignavibacteria; order Ignavibacteriales; family Melioribacteraceae; genus Fen-1258. The sequence goes on from JBFLWC010000084.1 coordinate 4,295, forward strand.
TTTAAGCGTGGAAATGCAACGTCTCGCGCTCCAATTTGTATTGGTAAAAAGAAATTACCGAAAATTGCCGGCAGCCCTGGAATGATAAATAAAAAGATCATTATCACTCCATGCAGAGTAAA
>JBFLWC010000085.1:0-5450 GCA_040758415.1 Bacteroidota bacterium
CGATGTAACCAAACATACGTCCGAAGCTTTGTAGAATTTATTGATTTGCTGATGACTGTGATTCGCCTTAAGAAAAACTATCGGTTTCCAGTCTTTCGCCTGGAAGCGCCAATTTATTTTATCAACGGTTTCGTCTAATTCCGAAATCAATTCGCGATAATGTTTTATGTGCGTTCGGCTTGGTGCGCCGAGTTCTACAAATGTAAAGCGTCCGATATAGTCGGGATATTTTTCCATCAATCTTTCAACAGCTCTGAATCGTTCGACAATACCTTTGGTATAATCAATTCTATCAACGCCGACACCAAGATTCTCAACTTTGAATCCAATTTGTTTGAATACATGCTGGCGATGCGTTTCTTTTAACAGTGTCAAATCCTTTTGTTCCGCCGTTTTCGATGGGAACGCAATGCTTATAGCAAACGGTCTTACAGCGGTTGTCGATCCTTTTCTTTCGATTGAAAACTGTTCCCAATTAATTTTGGATTCCATGAAGCGATCTACCGTATCCAAAAAATTATTGCAGTGGAATTGAATTTGAAATCCAATCAAATCGGCTCCTAAGAGACCGAGAAGTATTTCCTGTTTCCACGGACAGATTCCGAAAACTTCCGGATTCGGCCACGGTATATGCCAGAACAACGCCACACGTGCATCCGGTCTTTTCGATTTGATCAATAAAGGCAGAAGTGCGAAATGATAATCTTGAATGAGTATAAGCGGTTCGTCTTCTTTTTTGATTTCATCCAGAACTGTCTCTGCAAATTTTTGATTTACCGCCTGATAGTTAATCCAATCTTCGAGACGAAATGTTGGACGTGTGTGCGTAATATGACACAACGGCCAAATTCCTTCATTTGAAAAACCGTAGTAATAACCTTCTTCTTCTTCTTTTGTAAGAAAAACACGGTGAAGCCTATATGATGGATCTTCCGGTGGAACGACAAGCCCGCCTTTGGCATCGGAAGTTTCTCGATCGGCGTCGCCGCTGCCGTGCGCAATCCATACGCCGCTGCAAGCTCTCAAGATAGGATCTAATGCTGTTACCAGTCCGCCTGCCGGTACAATGCATTCGATATTGTTTCCTTGTTTAAGGTGCATATACGGCTCGCGGTTCGAAACTACTATCAAATTTCTGTCTGCAATAACTTGACGCACATGCTCTTTAAGACGTTCTGCCGTCCAGAGTGAATCTGCTTGAAGTCTCAAACGCGCTTCTTCTTCCGCTTTTGCTTTTGCAATCGTCAAACCTTTTGCTAAAAGTGTTACTTCGTCTTCAAGCGGCTTCAGTATATCCCCGCGTGGCAGTTTAATATTGCTAGTTTTTCCGATTCTCATATTTCTCATCCAAAGGGCAATTTGAGCAATTGGTCCGGTAATACTCCACCGTACAACAAGCACTGTCGTAATTATTATCAATAATATTTGAATTAGAAATCTGATGAAATTATTTTCCCAAATTCCCTGCAGTCGTGAATCAATATAGGAGGCATCGTGAATAAGAAGAAGCACGCCCTTTATTTTATCTTCGGTAAAAACAGGCAGTGCATATATATTAATCAGTTTGTTGTTCACCGTTGTGTAAGAAGAAATACTTTCGCCTCGAACTATTGATTCAGAAAGATGTGTTGTAGAGTCTTCGAGACTTGAGAGAATTTTTGAGTTGGAAACAAGCAGTTTACCAAGACTGTCGTAAACGGCAATTCCAACAAGTTTGTCGCGTTCGCCGAATCTTTCAACAAACCGCCGCAGCCGGCTGGAAGATTTTGCTGTGATTAACTCTTTGACAGACTCCTGCAGACTTTCGCCGAGGATTACTGCGCGTAAGTCCAGTTCCTTGGTAAGCCTTTCTCGTTCATTGGTAACTTGAATGTATGAAGAAACGGATGCTACTATAGCTGCAACGATGGCTAGTGATACTATAAGTCTAAATGTAATTTTCATTGTTACTTAATACAAAAATCATTCAAAGAAGTCAAGACGATTTTCGGTTTATTGTGAATGTCATTAAAGTTTACACATCTGTCCAAAACGTTGAATAAAAAAGACCCCCTTCCTACAGATTAAATCCGTAGGAAGTATCTTTGCGTTGACAAAAACAAAGAAAGAAGGGTCTATGAATAACATAACACTTTTTAGTCAGATATTACAGCAAGTAGATAGAAATCTTTTTCACAAATGTGTAAGCCAGTATCAGACAGACAAACATAATAAGGGAATAAATAGCTGGACACATTTAACAACGATGTTATTCTGTCATCTATCCAAGGCTCAATCAATCAGAGAAATTACGAATGGATTATTATCCATATCGGGTAATTTGAACCATCTTGGAATACAAGGAAAATGTCCGAGCCGCTCATCATTATCCTACATTAATGAACATCGAGATTGGAGAATGTTCCGAGAGTTCTACTTTTTACTAAAAGAGGAACTACAAAAGAAAGGTCACCTCACGAGAAAGAAGTTCAAGAAGATAAACCGAAAGATCTACATGCTCGATAGCACGGTTATAATTTTGCGTAACTTCAATGAATAACTACTTTTGCCAATCCATAGGATTCCTTTGGAAAGGCATGGCTACGCAATTACAAAGTCTCAATAACTATGTGAAGAGGTGTAAAGAATAGTTTGATTATTATTACCTCTTCCAAAAGAAAAGAACAAGTGCGATCGTCAAGGATACTACAGATGAAAAAAGAAACGGGATTATAGCCCCGAAGTTATCCCATAAAAATCCTGTTAGAAGCGAACCAATCATTACAGCAAAACTTGAGAGCATCGTTAACAAACCTATTGCAGAACCGCGGAACTCATCGCGTACAAGATCCGAAACCCAAGCTTTTGAAACACCTTCGGTTGATGCTGCATAAATTCCGTAAAGAGCAAAGAGCGCCCAGATGAAATAGAAATTTTGGTTCACCGCAAAGCCGAAATACACTGCAGAAAAAATTGTCAGCCCGATGATAAATATATTTCTCTTTCCGAATCTATCTGCAAGCAATCCTACCGGATACGATACCAACGCATATATTAAATTGTAAAATAGATAACCAAGAATTGCAATGGTATCAGAGTGTGCAACCTGCTTCGATTTTAAAATCAGAAAAACATCACTGCTGTTAACTAAAGAAAATGTAGTTAGAAAAATTAGAAGCCGTTTGTATTCTGGTGGAGAAGTTTTCCAGAATTCGGCGTATTTTTTTTTCTTCGATAACTTCGCTGATGATTTTGTATCCTTCACAACAAAAGTAAAACCAACAGCAAACAGAGACGGAACGAGCGCAAAGAGGTAAATCCAGGAATATTTCCCCGGAAAAAAGTAGAGAAGCACAATAGCTGTGATCGGTCCGGCAACGGCACCAAAAGTATCCATACTTCTATGAAAACCAAATACTGCGCCTGTGTTTCCGCTTGCCCCGTTTGCAGCTGGTTCTGCATAACTTGCAAGCAAGGCATCGCGAGGCGATGTTCGAATTCCTTTTCCAATTCTATCAATAATACGCGCAAAAATTACGGACGGAACTGTTGCTATTAATCCCGGCAGTGATTTCACTAAACCGGAAAGACTATAACCAGCCACAACAAAGATTGACCTCTTGCCAATTTTATCCGAGAGCGCACCGAAGTATCCTTTCAATAAACCTGCGGTTACTTCTGCAATGCCTTCGATCAATCCTACAACGGACATTGAAGCTCCGAGAGCTGCGGTTAAAAATATTGGTGTGATTGGATAAAGCATCTCGCTGGCGAAATCTGTGAAGAAGCTAACCAATCCAAGTATTATAACAGGGCGCGGTATGTTTTTCAATTTCATTTCTACAAATAATTTGTTTTCAAAATTTCCTCAAAAGAATTTAAAATTCCTAAAAATTCTGTTGACTATTTAATGCCAACTTGTTTCTTTTAGGATGAGTTTTTGACAGCACATCGGATGCAGAACTTCAAAATGAACTTCGCAGTTTAATATTTGCAAACAAATAATTTTTAGGAAGGAGCCGTTAATGGAATATTACGAGCTGCATCAAGTAACACCGCAAATGCGATTCATCAACAAAGCGGTTGATGTATTGAAGAACGGCGGTATAATTATTTACCCAACCGATACAGTTTACGGAATCGGCTGTGATATTTTCAACAAAGATGCTCTCGAACGTGTTTACACAATTAAGCAGGACGCCGGAACAAAGCTGTTCAGTTTCATTTGTAACGATCTAAAAAACATTGCCAAATATGCTAAGGTTTCTGATTACGCTTACAAGAGTATGAAAAAATTATTGCCCGGACCATACACTTTTGTTTTACCAGCTGCGCGCGAAGTGCCAAAAAAACTTTGGACAAAACGAAATACTGTTGGCATTCGAGTGCCAGATAACATTATAGCTTTAACTTTAGTGAAAGAACTTGGAAATCCTATTGTGAGCACAAGTGTTACAAATCGTAAAGGAGAAATATTATACGACCCGCTTGAAATACAAGCAGTTTTTAATTCACATGTTGATTTGATGCTAGCAACCGGCACTCTCGATAGAAAACCATCCAGCATTGTTGATTTAAGCAACGAAGAACCGAAAATTATACGCGAAGGCGCAGGCGATGTGAGTATGTTCTGCCTCTCCTAAATCCTCTCCAAAGGAGAGGACTTTTTAAACCTTCCCCTTTTGGGAAGGTTTAGATGGGGCTTTATTCTCTGTGCACAACTGTTGCAGACGCCTGTTGTGCCGCAAGGAGTGTAATTTCAGATATGTTCACGTGCTTGGGCCTTGATGCACAGAAAAGAACTGCATCTGCAATATCTTCTCCGGTAAGAGGAGTTATACCTTTGTAAACATTTTTAGCTTTCTCTTCATCACCGTAAAAGCGGACTTTGCTAAAATTTGTTTCGACTAATCCCGCATCAATTGTACTTACAAGAATATTCTTATCAATTACATCCATCCTTAAAGAACGTGTGATTGCATCAACGGCATGTTTTGTTGCGCAATAAACCGCACCTTTAGGGTACGCTTCGTGCCCTGCAATTGAACCGATGTTGATAATATGTCCGCTCTTTCTTTCGATCATGCCTGGTAGAATTGCATAAGTAACGTAGAGCAACCCTTTTACATTTGTATCAATCATTTCATCCCAGCCGTCGGGATTGTCTTCATAAAATTTATTAAGACCGCGCGCAAGCCCTGCATTGTTGATAAGTAAATCAACCTTTTTGAATTCTTCGGGCAAAGATGAAATAGATTTATTTACTTCGTCCCGTTTGCTAACATCTAATTTGAATGCGTGGACTTTCACACCAATTTTTTTTCGGAGGTCTTCGGCTGTTTCGTTTACCAGCTTTAATCGGCGTGCGCAGATGATTAAGTTAGCTCCATTTTTTGCAAAAGCATACGCGCATGATTTACCTATTCCTGATGTTGCACCTGTAATGAAAACAGTTTTCTCTTTTAGTGATT
>JBFLWC010000086.1:0-5737 GCA_040758415.1 Bacteroidota bacterium
TTATACGGTGTTTTAAGATATTGTTCAGCATACTTATGAGAATCGTTACGGTCTTTTAATCGTAATGTTTCGTTGTAATATTTAATTGCTTTATCCCGTATGCCTAACTGATCGTATAACATTCCTAAATAAAAAACTGTGTTAATTAGAAATCCCGATTCTTTTCCTTTATCAAGTTCGCGCGAAAGTTTTTCAGAAATCTCAAAATAGTGTGCTGCAGAATCCGCTTTTTCTTTCAGTTTGAAATCCATACCGAGATAATATGTTGCTTCGCGTTTGAATCGTTTGTTGTATCCAGGTACTCCGCGTTCGCATTTGTAGTAAATGTCGCGGAAAGTTTTGACGGCTTCCAAATAATTGTTCTCTTTTATAAATGTGAGTCCGTAATATTTTTGGAGGTTTGGATTGTTCGGAAAATCCGACAGCAGCATTCTAGCCCATCTGCGCGATTCATCCATCCTCTCTTCAAATTGGAAATTAAGTGTCATCAAAAAGTAGCGTGCTTCAAGCCGCGCGTATCTTCCGTTCATAGCAGTATTCTCCAGTTCCTTTAATCCTTTCGCCTTATCGCCTTTCGGAAAAAAAACCATAAATGGTTTTACAGCAGGATAACGTTGAGGAATTACATCGGCGTAGTAATGATAAATTCCAAAACCGAGCTGCACATCGGTGTTCTTCGGATTTACAGCATAAGATTTAAACACAAGTGCAAGCCCGTCCTTTCCATCAAGCGCTGCCTTGAACCAGCTTTCTCGGATAGCAAGCAATCGTCCTCTAAAACCCAGCGCACCGCCTTTGAAAAACATTGCATCAACATTTTTTTCGTTCTTATCTAAAATATCATCGCACATCTCAATCACTTCTTCAAGCTGATTATAAAATTTTTCATCCATGCTTTCGTTTTCGAGATCAAGAAGAATACGCCACCACGTTATCATCGCTTTAAAAAATTTTCCTGAAGGATGAGTTGCGAATTCTCGTGTTACAATATCAAAAGTCTTTTCGGCTTTGTCGAATTCGATGCCGTAAATTTGATTGATGCCTGCTTTGACAAGTGAATCGTGCCGGACCCAATCGTAATTTTGAGCAGAGATATTATTAGTTACAACAAATAATAATAGAAGAATGAATCTAATTTTCATACAGTGTTGCTCCTCTGGGGACTTTCAAATAATATACACTCCTCCCCTTTAGTGAGGATGGGCGGGGCTATTTTCTTTTCGGGCGGTACATATCAGTTGCGTGCCCGTAGAAAAGTTCTGCCGCAAACATCATCGTTTCTGATAATGTTGGGTGCGCATGAATTGTTAATTCCAGATCTTTTACTACCGCGCCCATTTCAATTGCAAGTGTACCTTCTGCAATCATATCACCGGCACCAACGCCAACGATACCAACTCCTAAAATTCTTTCCGTCTCCGGTTCGAGGATCAACTTTGTTATCCCATCGTTACGGTCCAAAGTTGTTGCGCGGCCGCTTGCTGCCCACGGAAATTTTGCGACTTCAACTTTAATTCCTTTTTCACGCGCTTCGGTTTCTGATAAACCGGTCCATGCTAGTTCGGGATCAGTAAATACAACAGCCGGAATTGCATTCGGCTCGAACACTGCTTTATGACCGAGAATTACCTCAACTGCAACTTTTCCTTCTGCAGAAGCTTTGTGTGCTAGCATCGGATTGCCAACAATGTCTCCAATCGCATAAATGTTTTCATCGTTCGTCTTCAATGATTTATCAACCGCAACAAATCCACGCTCGTTAACTTTTACTTTTGTATTCTCTAGTCCTAATCCGGCAGTAACCGGCTTACGCCCGATCGAGATCAAAACTTTATCAAATATTTGAACCGGCTCGGTAACATTTTTACCTTCGAGTTTAACTTGGATTCCTTCGGCAGTTTCCTTTAGCTCAACGACTTTCGTTTCAACAAAAACATTTTCCATAATTGCTTTGACTCGTCTTTCGAGAACCGCAACAAGATCACGGTCTGCACCGGGTAAAATACCGGGCATCATTTCAACAACTGTAACTTTGCTTCCAAGTGCGGCATAAACTGTGCTGAGTTCAAGACCAATATATCCGCCGCCGATTACAAGCAAGCGCTTCGGCACGTCATTCAATTCAAGTGCAGAAGTTGAATCCATTACACGCGGCGAGTCAATCGAAAGTCCGGGTACTTTTGCCGGAACAGAGCCGGTAGCAAGAATTGCATTTCCGAAAATCACTTCTTCTTTTGTACCGTCAGCTTTTTCTACAACAAGTGATGTTGAATTTGTAAAAGAAGCTCTTCCGTTGATGTAATTTACTTTTCGCTGTTTGGATAACTGTCCCAATCCGCCTGTTAATTTATTAACAACACCGTTTTTAAAATCGCGAAGTTTGCTTATATCAATTTTCGGTTCACCGAATTCGATTCCCCATTTTTTTGCTTCTTCAGCTTCATGAAGAAGTTTGGCAACGTGAAGTAATGCTTTCGATGGAATACATCCGCGGTACAAACAAACACCGCCGGGATTTTTTTCCAAATCAATTAAAGTTACTTGCATACCAAGATCTGCGGCAAGAAACGCTGCTGCATATCCGCCCGGTCCGCCGCCTATTACTGCTAATTGTGTTTTAGTAGTCATTACTAATACCAATCAACTTATTTTTAAATGAAGACAAAAATAATAAAAAACGTTAAATAAACTTGAGGGCATCTCTAAAAACCTCAAATGCAATCTGCGGAAACCTGCCTGACGGCTTGCCTGTCCGGCAGGTTTTCACAGATTTTTTACTTGCCTGGCGGCAGGCAGGTTTGAATAATTACTTTTTGGACAGCCCCACAAATACATCATCCTTCTGAAGTAGAGACGTTGCATGCAACGTCTCTACAACAAATACATCATCCTTCAAGGGAAAGCAAGAACGGATTTTCGAGAGCGTTAACAACCCATCTTAAAAATCTAATTCCATCAGCTCCGTCAATAATTCTATGATCATAAGAAAGAGAAAGCGGCATCATCAATCTCGGTTTGAACTCGCCATCAACATAAACCGGTTCGTAAGCTGCTTTTGAAACACCGAGTATTGCAACTTCCGGAGAATTAACAATAGGTGTAAAATACGTTCCGCCAATTCCACCAAGATTTGAAATCGTAAAGCACCCGCCCTGCATATCATCGGGCGAAAGTTTTTTATCGCGCGCTTTCTTCGATACTTCTTGCAATTCAACAGAAAGCTGAACAATATTTTTCTTATCAACATCACGTATTACAGGAACAAGCAGCCCTCTATCGGTATCAACTGCAACTCCTATGTTGAAGAATCTCTTATAAACAATTTCTTTCTTTTCAATATCAACACTGCTGTTGAACTGCGGAAAAATTTTGAGTGCCGAAGCTAAGACTTTTAAAAGGATAGCAGTAACTGTCAGTTTACCCCCTGCCTCTTCAGCTTTTTTCCCGAACTGCTTGCGCAATCTTTCGAGTTCCGTTATATCGGCTTTATCGAACTGAGTAACGTGCGGAATTGTAAACCAAGCATAAGATAAATGTTCTGCAGTTTTGCTGCGAATATTACTCATTGGCTGTCTGTCAATCTCGCCCCATTTTGAAAAGTCTGGAAGCGTTTCGCGTGCAACACCTACTGTACCGGCCGTTCTGCCCTGTATTTGCTCATTCAAAGCTTTTGCATGAGCTTTCACATCTTCGATAGAAATTCTTCCGCTCTGACCACTGCCACGGACTTGATGAATATCAACTCCAATCTCGCGCGCAAATCTTCTAACAGAAGGCGCTGCTGGAACTGCAACTTTTACAACATCAGTTGGTAATGTAACTATTGTTGGTGAATGTGTATGTTCAATTTTTTGAAATGGTTGATGATTGGTGATTGGCGATTGGTGATTGGTTGTTAGTGATTCAGATTCTATACTTAGGGTTTTGTCCTGCTGTAGCGGGATTGAATTTTGGATTTCGCTTTTCTCTTCTTGCGTGCCGCTGTTAATTGTAGACTGCAAACTGCCAACTTCAACCGAGATGATTGGTTCACCGACATTTGCTTTCGTTCCTTCTTTCACATATACCTTTTTCACAATACCGGAAACATCCGAAGGCACTTCCACAGTAGCTTTGTCTGTTTCTATTTCAAGAACAATCTGATCAACTTTCACTTTGTCACCTTCGGCAACATTTATTTTTACAATATCAGCCGAAGAAATATTTTCGCCAAGATGGGGTAATTTAAAATCTACAATCATTTTTTCCTCTTTTTTTTAATTCTGTGTCTCCTCAACTTCAGTCGAGGGCGAAGATAGAAAGTATTGAGACTGTGTAAAAATCTCTAACTTGAATTCGTAGGAGATACTCTCATAGGGATGCCTATGGCATTCGCTTCGTTCAATATTTAAGAACGTGCCGGATTTGGTTTTTCCGGATTAATACCCAAATCTTTTTGTGCCTTCTTCAAAACATCAGCTTTAAGTTTTCCTTCTTTGAAAAGCGAATACAACGTAGTATAAACGATATGCTTCGCATCCACTTCAAAGAAATCACGCAGAGAAGTTCTTCCTTCGCTTCTTCCAAATCCGAATGTGCCAAGTGAATGAAGCGGTCCGGGCAGCCACTTTGCAATTGCATCTCCCATCAATTGAACATAATCCGATGCTGCTACAAATACACCTCTTTCGCCTTTGGTTACCTGAGAAATGTAGGGAAGTTTTCTCTCTTTATCCGGATGGAACAAGTTCCATCTTTCTGTTTCTTGAGCATCGAGATGCAAATTTTTGTAGCTCGTTACACTCCAAATATCAGTTGAAACTTTGTAATCATTCTCAAGAATATCTGCTGCTTTGATTACTTCGTTCAGAATTGTTCCACTTCCGAATAAGTGAGCTTTCGGTTTTGCATCTTTTGCACTGCCACTTTCACTTGCTTTGCCTGAAAGAGTTGAACTGCGGAATTTATACATTCCTTTTAGAATTCCCTCTTTCACACCTTCTGGCATCTGCGGTTGAGAATAATTTTCATTCATAATTGTTATGTAATAAAAAACATTTTCCCGCTTTTCATACATGCGATAAATTCCATCACGAATAATTACAGCAAGCTCGTATGCAAATGCAGGGTCGTAAGTAACAAGATTCGGAACCGGATATGCAAGCAGATGAGAATTTCCGTCTTGGTGCTGCAATCCTTCTCCTGCAAGAGTAGTTCTTCCTGCAGTAGCGCCTAATAAAAATCCTTTACAGCTCATATCAGCGGCAGCCCAAACAAGATCACCAACACGCTGCAACCCAAACATAGAATAAAAAGTGAAGAACGGAATTGCATTGATTCCGTGAGTAGCATAAGAAGTGCCCGCTGCAATGAATGACGACATCGAACCGGCTTCGGTAATTCCTTCTTCAAGAATTTGTCCGTTCTTTGCTTCTTTGTAATAGAGCAAACTATCTTTATCAACAGGTTCATAAAGCTGCCCCGAGTGTGCGTAAATTCCTACCTGTCTGAATAAAGATTCCATACCAAATGTGCGTGCTTCATCAGGAACGATTGGAACAATCAGGTGCCCTATTTCTTTATCGCGTAAAAGTTTAGAAAGAATACGCACAAATACCATTGTAGTTGAAACTTCGCGACCTTCTGTTCCAGCATAAAACTCTTGAAACAATTCTTCCGAAGGAGTTTTGAGCGGAGCTGCTTTTACAACTCTTTTAGGAAGATATCCGCCCAGAGCTTTTCTTTTTTCTTTTAAATA
>JBFLWC010000087.1:0-6238 GCA_040758415.1 Bacteroidota bacterium
AATTAATATCAATTATCCAAAGTTTTTTGGTACAATATTTACACGCTGGGTACAAGCGTATAATTTCTTTTCAGGGATAAATGTTGCAGCAAGTGCAGATCCGAATATTGTTATTTCTGGAAGTAAACTTGTAGAAAATGCGCGCGTGGGCAGATCTTGGAATTATGGACCTTTAGGAGGATTTGTTAATGTTGATCTAAATGCAGGTTATAGGTTTACAGAGAAGATAACTCTTTCGGCGCAGATAACAAATCTTTTTAATACTAGAGAAAGAGAATTTGTTGGTTCGCCGTTTATTAGTAGATTATTCTCGGTCGAGTTAAGATATAATTTCTGATTTTTTTTTTATTAGTAGCTGAACTTACACAAAAATGAATTGTGATATGCAATTCGACTCAGCCAGTTGGCGGATGACAGAGATGCAGCCGGTCATTTAGCTGTAGAGACGACTCGGGAGTCGTCTCTACTTTCTTTTGAAAATTCAGCAGACCGGTTGTGAACAAACAAAGAGGCAAGATTCATTTTTCACATTTAGCAAATATTACTTTTATGAGAAACGCATATATCAAATCCACAGGCTCATTTGCCCCCCAACGGATAATTCCAAATCAATATTTCAACAAGCTTCTTGGTGAAGATGTTGATACCTGGCTAAAGGAAAATTTAAACATACGGGAAAGACGATGGTGCAGTGAAAATGAATCTACCAGTTCCTTATCTATTGAAGCTGCTAACCGTGCGTTAAATAATGCCGGCTTGAAACCCGAGGAGTTAGATTTAATAATTATTTCTACAGATACGCCGGAATACATTTCACCTTCGACTGCTTCAGTTGTTCAATACAGAATTGGTGCAAAGAATGCAGGAACTTTTGATATCAACACCGCTTGTGCAGGTTTTGTAACCGCGCTCGATATTGCATCCAAATACATTCGTTCGGATGAACGTTACAATAACATTCTTGTAATTGGTGCTTATGCAATGAGCAAATATCTTGACATGACAGATAAAAAAACTGTAACACTCTTTGCAGATGGAGCCGGAGCTGTAATACTTTCTTCAACAGAAAATATGAATAAAGGATTTTTGGCAAGCAAACTTTATACTGAAGGACAATATCACGATTGGATGGGAATTTATGCCGGCGGAACTTATAAGCCCATTACTGAAAAAGTTGTAACGCAGAAAGACCATCTTCTAAAATTTGCCAAGAAATTTCCCAAGGAAATCAATCCGGTTATGTGGACTAAGATGATAAATAATTTGGCTCAGCGGGTAAACATTTCACCTTTAGATATAGATCATTACTTCTTAACGCAGCTCAATATTAACAGTATAAATGAAACCCTGGACAAACTAAACGTACCGCGTAAACGTGCACACACAATAATGGAGCGATTCGGTTATACCGGCTCTGCATGCATTCCAATGGCCCTTGACGATGCTAATCAAAAAGGAAAATTACAAGAAGGCAATCTCGTTATGTTTGTGGGCTCGGGAGGCGGACTTGCTTTTGCGAGTGCAATTTTTAGATGGTAACTAATTTGAGATTGTTATGACCAACTCTGCATCAAATGAATTAATTATAGCAGGATGGATTTTAGTAATTCTCTACTCTGCAATAATTTTATTTTTTGTGATACGCGGTGCGCGCAAAACCAAAAATATTAATGATTATGCTGTTGGAAGTTTTGCTTTCTCTCCTTATGCTGTAGGTCTTGCGTTTGCCGCTGCAACTACAAGTGCGGCAACATTTGTTATCAATCCAGGATTTATAGCTTATTACGGATTCAGCGCAATCATCTCTTTTGGTTTTGTTCTACCGGCAGCCGCATTGGTTTCCCTAATCTTTTTAACAAGGGGTTTCAGAAAACACGGTATGAATGTAAAAGCTTTATCTATGGCACAATGGATGGGAACCCGCTACAACAGCAAAGGTTACGCGCTCTTCTTCGCATTCCTTTCGATCTTGTTAGTAACGTTTATAGTTCTTATCTGCGTTGGTCTTACTAAAGTTCTTGCCAAAACACTTAACGTAGCAGAAATAAATGTTCTGATCGGAATTGTGATTTTTATTTTTGGGTATATGATGTTCGGCGGAGCTAACTCTATGGTTTATACGAACACCGTTCAAGCACTTATTATGCTGGTTGTTGCTTTTATTATGCTTGGCTCCGGCGTTGATTATTTGAGCGGCGGCTTCTCCGGATTGGTTGATAAGCTCAGATCCATTGACCCAAAACTTATTCAAACTACTAACGAAAACAGTTTCCTCTTCCGTGATTATTTCGAGATTTTTATTTCACAGATTGTCATTGGAGTTGCTATAGTTTGTCAGCCGCATATAATTACAAAATCGCTTTTACTTAAAACAGATAAAGATGTTAACCGTTACTTAGTTACTGCTATTACTGTTCAATTTATTTTCTTCCTTGTAGTAATAACTGGTCTATGGGCGCGAATCACATTTCCGGATTTAACGGTAAACGGAACAGTTTTAAAACTGGACGGGGTGATATCGGCTTACGTTGTTAAAAAATTTTCATGGTTCATCGGTCTTATTGTAGTAATGGGATTAATCTCTGCCGGAATTTCCACACTTGAAGGACTGATACAATCTATCTCGACAACAATAACAGCAGATATTATCAAACCGCTTCTGGGAAATTACATCAAAAGCACAGATGAAAATGGAGGAAAAATTTTTGTTACAATTAATCGTATTGTAATTGCTCTGCTTGCGGTTGTATCAATTATCCTTTCGTATGATCAACTTGTAAATCCCAAATTGAGCGTTGGTATTTTTGCTCAGAACGGAGTGTACGCCTACTTCTCAGCTGCTTTCGTTCCGATTTTATTCGGAATGTTCTTGAAGAAAGCGAATAAAAATGTAGCGGTCTTTTCGTCCATCACAGCAATTGCGGTTCACTTTATTTTTTATTACGGAAAAATTGGTGTGCCGTTTACAGTTGCAACGGGAGAAAATCCCGGGGTTGCTGCCTCAATTGCAATTATCTGTTCTTTAATTGTCGGTTCGATAACCTATTTGTTTACGAGGGAAAAGAATGCAGATCAATTTTCAAATTGATTGGCTCGCAAAATGGGCTAAGTATACGCCCAACAGAATGTTTCTGCGCGAGCATGAAAGAGAATTAGAATGGACTTACTTTGATTTTAATATGCGCGCAAATTCTCTTACAAACTTTTTTGCCGATGAACTGAAGATTAAGAAAGGCGACCGCATTGCGGTTTATTCTAAAAACCGCGCTGAATATCTTTTGCTTTTAATTGCGTCTATTAAATCGGGCGCTATTTTTGTCCCCCTAAATTTTAGATTAACACCGCGCGAGCTTGATATTTTACTCAACGATGCTGAACCGCAGCTTTTCATTTACGAAGATGAATATCATAAAGAAGTTGGGAGATTAGAAACACTCGTAAAAATTCCTCTCAAAAAAACAATTCAAGAGATAACCCATTTTTTAACAGAATCAATCACCAACTACCAACCACTAACTACTAATAACCAATCTGCCGAAGGCGGACTAATCACACAAGTTGACCAAGAAGATCCTGTGATGATTCTTTATACCGCCGGAACAACTGGATTACCAAAGGGTGCTATCATTAACCACAGGATGTTATTTTGGAATTCAATAAATACTGCGCTCCGTCTTGATATAACAACTGAAGATCATACGCAAAGTTTTGCACCATTTTTTCATACCGGAGGATTGAATGTTTTATTAACACCGTTCATTCATCATGGTGCATCGCATACATTACTTACAAAGTTTGATGCTGATTTAATTTTACAATTGATGGAAAAGGAACGTACAACAATTTTATTTGGTGTGCCTACAATGTTTCAGATGATGGCTGATTCTCCGCTCTTCAAAAAAGTTGACCTCTCATCTGTGCGGTACGCAATTGTGGGCGGTGCACCTATGCCCATTCCACTAATCAACATCTGGCATGAGAAAGGCGTTTTCATCCGCCAGGGTTATGGATTGACTGAAGTTGGTCCAAATGTTTTTTCTCTTCATCAGAATGATGCGGTCCGCAAAAAAGGTTCAATCGGATTTCCAAATTTTTATTTCGATCTGAAAATTGTTGACGAAAACGGAACTGAACTTGGTATAAATGAAGTAGGAGAACTTTGGCTCAAATCTCCTGCTGTTACGCCCGGTTATTGGCGCAAACCGGAAGAGACTGCAAAATCAATTACAGATGGCTGGTTTCATACCGGAGATATGGTGATGAAAGACGACGAAGGATATTTCTTTGTTGTTGATAGAAAAAAAAATATGTTCATCAGCGGAGGAGAAAATGTTTACCCTGCCGAAATAGAAAAATTTTTACTTACTCATCCTGCAATAAAAGAAGCTGCGGTAATTGGCGTGCCTGATGAAAAGTGGGGAGAAGTTGGAGCTGCATATATTGTAGTTAGCGAAAATGTTATACTGAACGGATGTGAAGTATCCGACTTCTGTAAAGGAAAATTAGCGAAATATAAAACGCCAAAATATTTTGAAATTGTTAAAGAAATTCCCAAAAACGATGCGGGCAAAACGGATAAAAAAAAATTATTAGCACTGCACCAAAATAAAATCACAAATCATTAAAAAAATTTTAAAGAAAGCTGTGAAAAAATTATTTGTATATGTTTTACTACTCTTATTTCTTCCTGGCGGATGTTCCGGCTCTCTATATTCAAATCTTCCTTCTGTGGAATTTCAAGACATTGATTACGGCTTTCCAACAAAAAATATTTTAAGCAATCCTTTTATTTCATATATCAATGTTGGTGAAGGAAAAAAAACAATTCTGCTCATTCACGGACTGGCAAGTAATGCAGGATTTTGGAGATATGTTATTCCTGAGCTTTCGAAAAACTACCGTGTAATTGCTCTTGATTTACCCGGTTACGGAAAATCAGAGAAGGGAGATTATTCGTACAGTATGACTTTCTATGCTGACCAGATTAAAAGGTTTGCAGATGAATTAAAGTTAGATAAATTTATTCTAGTAGGCCATTCGATGGGCGGACAGATAGGAATCACATTTGCTTTGAAATATCCTGACCGATTGGAAAAACTTGTTCTTGCATCACCTGCCGGTGTGGAAGAGTTTGAACAAAAAGAAAGTGATTGGCTGCGGAGTGTAATATCTATAGCCGGTATAAAGAAAACAAACGAAGAAGATATCCGGAAGAATCTAGCAATGAATTTTTATTTATGGAGCGATAAATGGGAATGGATGGTTGAAGAAAGAGTTAGATTAATTAAAGCAAAAGACTTTGATGAATTTGCTTACGCGGTTGTTCGCTCAGTTAATGCAATGCTGGATGAACCAACCTTCGATAAGATCAAAAATATTTCCGTCCCTACTTTAATTATTTACGGAAAGTATGATAGACTCATTCCCAATCCTTATTTAAATCCGGGATTAACATCCGATCTATTTAAATGGGGCGCAAAACAGATCCCGAATTGCAAAATTTATGAAATAGATAAGTGCGGACATATGCTTCAGATTGAAAAGCCGGAAGAATTCTCGAATGCGGTTTTAGATTTTATTCGCCCCACCTAATCCTCCCCAAATGGGAGGACGTTAAATACCACGACCCTTGGGTCGGGGGTATCATTTAGCGCAGGTCAGAGTCAATACTCCGACCAAGCATTTTTCTCTCCCCCTTTGGGTGAGATGGAGGGGGCTTTATTAAGTAGGATTTTTAAAAGGATTGTTGATGCAATTTCCTGAACTGCAGTATAATTTTAAATATTCAGTCGCAAAGATTGACGGGGATATTGCAATCGCTTACACAGACGATGGAAATAAAGAAAGCAAAAAAGTTCTTCTATTTATCCATGGATTAGCAAGTTATTTACCTGCCTGGTCTAAAGTAATTCCATTATTGAAAAATCATTTCAGATGTATCGCTGTTGATCTGCCTGGATATGGAAAGTCATCGGCAGGTGTTTATTCCGGCAGTATGCTTTTTTACGCCGATGTAATTTCAAAGTTCATACAAAAATTAAGTATGCAAAAAATAATCTTGGTTGGTCATTCAATGGGCGGGCATATTTCTATTACTACTGCTTTAACTTATCCAAAATTGATTGATAAGCTGATTCTTCTTGCCCCTGCGGGATTTGAAACATTTACCGATGAAGAAAAAGTTTGGTATAGAAGAAATTACACACCGGAAATTTTTTCAGCCGCAAGTGATAATCAA
>JBFLWC010000088.1:0-4040 GCA_040758415.1 Bacteroidota bacterium
CCACAATAGAGAACCCCCCTGCCATAGAACAATTTTTTGTTTCCGGAATTTATGAAAGTGGAATGAGCGAGTATGATGACTTGAACGCATTCATAAACCTTTACACAGCCCAAAAAATTTTAGGAATGGAGGATAAAATTTCCGGCTACAATATAAAAGTCAAAGACATTACAAAAGTAAAAACGCTTGCAGATCAGCTTCAAGACTTTCTCGGCTATCCGTATTATGTGCGGACGATTTTTCAAGTGCATCAAAATATTTTTACGTGGTTAGAACTGCAGAAGAAACCAATTCCAATTGTGTTGGGATTAATAATTTTTGTGGCAGTGTTCAACATTGTTGGTACACTTCTTATAATAGTATTAGAAAGAACGAATGCAGTTGGAATTTTGCGTTCAGTAGGTGCAAACAGAAAATTGATCATCAAAACTTTTCTTTATCATTCAGTCTACTTAATTGCTATTGGCATAGCAGCCGGAAATATATTGGCTTTGGCTATTAGTTTGGTGCAGCAACAATTCGATATAATCTCTCTGCCAGCTAAAATTTATTTTGTTAATAAAGTACCTATTGCAATAGAGTTAAAAAATTATTTATTAGTTACAGTTGTAACAGTTGTAATATCACTTGCGGCTTCGTTGCTTCCGGCTGTAATTGCATCGAAGATAAAACCGATTTCTGCAATAAGGTTTGATTAGTATGATAGAATTCTTTATAGCTAAAAGGTATTTGAGAGCGAAACATAAACTGAATTTCATTTCGATAATTTCGCTTCTGTCAACGCTTGGAATAACAATCGGGGTTGCAGCGTTGATTATTGTTCTTTCTGTTTTCAATGGATTCGGTTCGATTGTAACTTCCATACTTGTAAGTTTTGATCCGCACATCAGAATCTCGATTTCCGATGAAAAAGGATTTGCTCAAATTAAACCGCTAGAACATCTTCTAAGCAAAACCGAAAATGTAAACAGCTACTCTCCATTTGTTGAAGGCAAAGTAATCCTATTGAATAGAAAAACTTATGAGATTGTAAGTCTCAAAGGGATTCAGAATAAAAGTGAAAGCGATACGTGGGGTGTTTCCTCTAAAATTATCAGCGGTAAGTTTGATATAGACAATAAATTTTTCGACAGAATAATTTTAGGATTACCTCTTGCGCTTCGTCTCTCAATTCGTGTTGGCGATACGATTACAGTTACTTCGGCATACAACATCGAACGGACTATCACAACTCTATCGCTTCCTCAAACAAAAAGATTTATTGTTGCCGGAATATTCGAATCGAACAATCGCGATTATGACCTGTCGTATGTATTCACATCCGTTTCATCTGCACAAAAACTTTTTGGTCTTGGAAGTAAAATTACCGGCTACGAACTTCGTCTTAACAATTTTAAGCAGGCAGAATCTGTAAAAGAAAATTTATTGCAAAAAATAAATCCAGGTTTATTTTCTGTAAACACATGGTACGACTTACACAAACAGCTTTATAACGTAATGCTTATAGAACGTTGGGCAGCATATATTTTGTTGTGCTTGATAATTGCAGTTGCAACTTTCAATATTTTCGCATCGCTTACAATGACTGTTATTGAAAAGAAAAAAGATATCGGCGTAATGCGTTCGATGGGTGTAAACAAAAATTCCGTTCTAAAAATTTTTATGTTCGAAGGCATTTTGGTAGGAACAGTTGGAACTGTGCTTGGAGTTATATT
This sequence comes from Bacteroidota bacterium, assembly GCA_040758415.1. Taxonomy (GTDB): domain Bacteria; phylum Bacteroidota; class Ignavibacteria; order Ignavibacteriales; family Melioribacteraceae; genus Fen-1258. The sequence continues at coordinate 1,716 of JBFLWC010000088.1, forward strand.
TGGGTTATTGATTTGTTATTTACAAATCAAATATAATTTTTATCCACTCGATCCATCTAAGTATATCATCAATGCTCTGCCAATCGAAATTAGGATTTCAGATATACTTGCAACCGGAGGAATGGCAATACTGCTAGCATTTGTTGCATCGCTTTATCCTGCAAAGCGCGCAGCTAAGACAATAATTATTGAATCAATCAAATACGAATAGCTATGAGCGAAATAATTCTTGAAGCGAAAGATATTTTCAAATCGTTTTATAAAACGAATGAATCGAAGCTGAACATTTTGAAAGGAGTTTCGCTTAAAGTTGAACAGGGTAAGATTTCTATTATTGTAGGTGCATCGGGTGCGGGCAAAAGCACTCTGCTTCACATACTCGGAGGATTAGATTATCCCGACAGCGGCGAAGTGAAGATAAAAAACAAAAATATTTTTCAACTTAACGATGAGAAACTTTCTAAATTCAGAAATCAGCACATAGGATTTGTATTTCAATTTCATCATCTTCTTCCGGAGTTTAACGCGCTTGAAAACATTGCAATTCCAATAATGATTAGAGGCGAGGCACACACCAAAGCAAACAAAAGAGCCGGCGAGCTGCTTGAGTTGGTAGGATTGAGCGGACGCATACATCACAAACCTTCCGAATTATCCGGTGGCGAACAGCAGCGCGTTGCAGTTGCCCGTGCGCTTGCAAATAATCCTGATATTATTTTTGCAGATGAACCGACGGGTAATCTCGATTCTGAAAATAGCGATATGCTGCACAGACTTTTTGTTGAGCTAAAAGAAAAGTTGGGTGTTACGTTTTTAATCGTAACTCACAATTCTAACCTGATGAATCTTGGCGATAAGATTTTTGAAATGAAAGACGGACAGATATTTACTAATATACATTACACAAAAATGAGAGAATAATAATTATTCATCCAAAGCACAAAATCAGAAGCACAAAATTCAAAACAAGTGATTTCGGATTTTGTCCGACAACTGACGAATTTGATTTTAGATTTATGAACACGGATGGCAGATTTCTGATCCGCCTTCGACGGACTAAAAAATTAATTCCTTTTTAATCCCGCCATTGCTGTACCATATTCGATATTCTTAAATCAATCCGCTAGTTGACGGATTGAATAAACTGTCATTTTCTCATTTTTGCGTAAGGTGAATTTTTCATAAGCTCTCACAATTCAACCCGCTAAAAGATAATCAATCATCAAACGCACACCAAAGCCGGTATCAAATTTTTCTGTATAGTTATTCAATTTATGTTTGATTGCCGGACCGGCTAAATCAATATGCGCCCAGGGAATTTTTTCATCTACAAAATGCTCTAAGAATTTACCGGCAGTAATAGCACCGCCCCAGCGCGGACCCAAATTGCTTACATCAGCAATTTCGCTCTTGATCATTTCATTGTAATCATTCCAGAAAGGAAGCCGCCACAACCGCTCGTAAGTTCGATTGCCGGAAGCAACCAAATCATTTGCAAGACGGTCATCCTGCGTGAACAATCCCGCAGCAATTTCTCCAAGCGCAGCAACACAAGAACCTGTTAATGTTGCAAAGTCTATTATCTCATCCGGCTTTAGCTGCGACGCATAATGAAGCGCATCAGCTAAAATAATTCTTCCTTCTGCATCTGTGTCTTTCACTTCAATTGATTTCCCGGAAGCAGCAATAATAACATCACCGGGTTTATATGATGAACCGCCAATCATATTTTCAACTGCTGGCACTACGCCAATAATCTCAACCGGTATTTTCATTGCTGCAGCAGCTTTGATTATTCCAATAACTGCGCCGCCGCCTGCCATATCGGCTTTCATTTCCACCATCCCCGAGGTTGGTTTAATCGAAAGTCCGCCTGAATCGTAACAAACACCTTTGCCTACTAATGCAATTTTCTTTTTTGTTTTGCCTTTTGGTTTATAATGCATTGTGATAAGACACGGAGGTTTATCGCTAGCACCGCCAACAGAAAGAATTGCGTTCATATTTCTTTTTTTCAATTCCGCTTTGTCAAAAATTTTTACTTTCACATTAAGTTTAGCAAGTTCTTTCTTTGTTCGATTTGCAAGTTCTGCCGGTGTAAGTGTAATTGAAGGTTCATTAACTAAATCGCGCGTGAAATAAACCGCACTCATTAGTTTGTTTGAGAACTCAACGGAGTTTTTCAATATTTTTTGATTAGAATAATGAGCAAAGATGGAAAGCGGTTCCGGTTTTTCTTTTTCTGATTTGTAATTATCAAACGTATAATTGCCAAGATGAATGCCTTCGAGCATTGATTGTATAAAGTTAGCTTCGCTCTTGATG
>JBFLWC010000089.1:0-2432 GCA_040758415.1 Bacteroidota bacterium
ACGAACTTTATCTGCATTTATAATAATAACAAAGTCGCCTGTATCCATATTCGGTGTAAACAGTGGTTTATGTTTACCGCGAATTACACGCGCAACTTGTGCGGCTAAGCGCCCCAGTACCTGATCCCTGCCATCAACCAAATACCATTTTTGATTGGCGTCTTCCGGTTTAATAAATCTTGTAATTCTTTCCTGCTTCAAAACATCCTCCAAATACAAAATGCTCTTTTTCAAAGGGTTCAAATATATTTCTATACGGTTAGAATGTCAAGAATCAGAAATAAGAAATAAGTCCGAATCCGCCTTTGGCGGACTTGCGGAGAAATAAGAAATCAGTAGACGTTAAACTCACAAAAAATTAATTTCCTTTTTATTCGCCATTGGTGGGATAGAATTAGTTTTTGATTTTGATCCGCCTTTGGCGGATTGGATTTGGGGTTATGGATTTCTGATCATCTTTTTCATCTTCTCAATTTCATCACGCAATTGTGCCGCACGTTCAAACTCGAGATCTTTAGCAGCGGCATACATCTCTTCCGTCATCTGTTCAAGCAAATCTTTGCGTTGTTCATTAGTCATATATTTGATAACAGGTTCTGCAACTTTTAGAAATGCTGTTTCTTCTTTTTCATAATCTCTCTTCCGTATATCTGCAATTGAAGTTGATGAAATAATCTCCTCAACGCTCTTATAAATTGTTGTTGGTGTGATGTTGTTCTGTTTGTTGTATTCCGTTTGAAGTTTACGCCGCCGGTTTGTCTCTTCAATTGTTTTGCGCATCGACTCTGTAACTTTATCTGCATACATAATAACTTTTCCGTTCACATTACGCGCCGTGCGGCCGGCTGTTTGCATCAACGATCTTTCGCTGCGCAGGAACCCTTCTTTATCGGCATCAATTATTGCAACAAGAGAAACTTCCGGCAGGTCTAAACCCTCGCGCAGCAAATTAACGCCAACTAAAACATCAAAATCTCCGATGCGCAAATCACGAATGATCTCAACCCGTTCGAGCGCATCAACTTCGCTGTGAATGTATCGGACTTTTATTTTCAGTTTATCAAGGTAGTCGGCTAAATCTTCAGCCATTTTTTTTGTTAGTGTTGTAACAAGTACACGCTCTTTCAATACAACCCGTTTGCGGATCTCGCCTATCAAATCATCAATCTGTGTTTTCACCGGACGAATTTCTATTTCAGGGTCAAGCAAACCGGTTGGACGAATTATCTGTTCAATAAAAGTCCCCTTGCTTTTTGCGAATTCATAATCTGCCGGAGTAGCGCTGACATAAATCACTTGATTGGTCAACGCATCAAACTCCTCGAACTTGAGCGGACGATTATCCAGCGCAGATGGAAGACGGAATCCATATTCAACTAAAACTTCCTTCCGCGAACGGTCGCCGTTATACATTCCGCGAATTTGAGGAATTGTTACGTGCGATTCATCTATTATTAATAGATAGTCTTTCGGGAAATAATCGAACAAGCAATAAGGACGCGAGCCGGGTGCGCGTCCATCCATGTGCCGCGAATAATTTTCTATGCCGGAACAGTAACCGATCTCGCGCATCATTTCAATATCATATTTTGTGCGTTGTTCGATGCGCTGAGCTTCGATATATTTTTCCTGCGACCAAAAATATTTTAACTGTTCTTTCAACTCTGTTTCGATACTTAGAATTGCGCGGTTAACCTGATCTTTTGTGGTTACAAAATATTTTGCGGGATAAATTGCCGATGTTTCGACTTCTTGTATTACATTTCCTGTAATCGAATCAATTATAGAAAGTCGTTCAATTTCATCTCCCCAAAATTCAATACGCACTGCCTCTTCGTATTGATACGCGGGTATAACTTCTACAACATCGCCGCGCGCTCTAAATGTTCCGCGTGTGAAATCCGAATCGTTGCGTGTATAGTAGATATCAATCAAGCTGCGTAATAATTTTTTCCGCTCTATCGTTTGCCCCTTCCGTAAAAAAATAATTTGCCGGGCGTATTCTTCTGGCGCACCAATTCCATAAATACAGCTAACGCTTGCAACTATTATAACATCATTTCTTCCTTCGATCAAAGATGTTGTTGCTTTGAGACGTAACCGGTCAATCTCTTCATTCACCGAAAAATCTTTTTCGATATAGAGGTCGCGCTTAACAACGTATGCTTCGGGCTGGTAGTAATCGTAATAGCTGATAAAAAATTCAACTGCGTTGTTTGGAAAGAAGGATTTGAATTCAGAGTAGAGCTGCGCAGCAAGAGTTTTGTTGTGAGAAATAATTAGTGTTGGACGGTTATATGCTTGTATAATGTTGCTCATCGTATAAGTTTTGCCGCTGCCTGTAACTCCAAGCAAAACCTGGTGTTTATCTCCGCGCTTTAATCCTTCAAGCAATTCAGCAATTGCTTTAGGTTGATCCCCTGCGGGCTGAT
>JBFLWC010000090.1:0-3592 GCA_040758415.1 Bacteroidota bacterium
ATTGGAAGACCGTGAGTATCCCATCCAGCTTTACGATGAACTTGAAAACCTTTTAATGTTTTGTAGCGGCAAACCAAATCTTTCAACGTTCTAGACATAACGTGATGGATGCCGGGGCGCCCGTTTACTGTAGGAGGTCCTTCATAAAATGTAAACGGCTTTGATTTTGGACGCGATGAAATACTTTTTACAAAAATATTGTTCTCTTGCCAGAACTTAAGAACTTTCTTTTCGATCTCGGGATAATTTATTTTTTCATCGAATTGTTTGAACATCTGTAATCTCTATAATTGAATTGTGTAAAGGTAATTTATTCTTCTTCCGATTCGTATTTTTTTATCAACTCTCTTTCAGCAGCAATAAACTCTTTAAGCCGTTTTTCAATTTGAGTTTTTCTTTCAATAATATCGTCCATACTTTGCTGAACCTGATAAATCATTTTATCTGCCTTCAACATTGCTTCGTCAATAATTACTTTAGCTTCGCGTTCTGCATTAATCAACATTTTTTTAATATCATCCTGTTTAGATTTTCCGGATGCGCCTTCTTTTTGCAAAAGAATAACTTCAGATAGAGCCATTCCAAAAAAAGCCATTGCGCCAAGCATTATGTTTCTCAGAATGTAGAGAATCATATTCTCAACAAGAAGGTCACTCAATCCAAAATATCCGCTAAAGAATGAAATAAGAAGAACGCTTACGAATGCAGACGAGACAATCACTGCAAAAACAACTTTACCGCCGTGATTGTAGCCAAGCGTTTTGTTAATCAACCATCCGCATGCAAAAGAAAAAACCGAAAGCACAAACCAGACTGAAAAATTTTGATAGCCTGCTCTGAACAAATCTGTGCTCAAAAAGTTGGATGCAAAAATTATTACAGCCAGCAGTGCAGGCGTAGAATAATATACCGGTCTTTTTTCCATTACAATCTCTTAATTACTTCTTTCATAATTAAAGTCATTTTGGGCTCAGCTTCCATTGCAGTTTTGATAATTTCTTCAACGCTTGTCGGCTGCAATGTTTCCGGAAAACATTCATCTGTTACAATGCTTATGCCGAGGACTTTGATGCCCATATGGTTTGCAACAATGTTTTCCGGAACGGTTGACATTCCAACAACATCTGCCCCTATTGCGCGTAAAAATCTGTATTCTGCTTTTGTTTCAAGATTTGGCCCCGGCACAGCAACATAAACACCTTTCTGAACTTTAATTTTATTTTCGAGCGCAACGTCTTCGGCAAGTTTTATCAATTCTAAATTGTACGGCTCGCTCATATCAGGGAAGCGGGGTCCGAGTTCATCTTCATTTTTACCGATGAGCGGGTTATCTCCCAAAAAATTAATGTGATCAATCATCAGCATAATATCGCCCCGGCGATAAATCGGATTCATACCGCCGCAAGCATTTGAAACGAGCAAAGTTTTAACGCCAAGTCCTCCTTTGGCAGACATCACGCGCACAGGATACGTAATTTGCTGCATTGTGTATCCTTCATAATAATGAAATCTTCCTTGCATAGCCACAACATTCTTCCCGCCGATCTTTCCAAAAATTAATTTGCCGTGGTGCGATTCAACAGTCGAAAGAGGAAAGTGCGGCAGGTCTGCGTAATCAATTTCATGCTCTACTTCGATCTCTTTAACTAATCCGCCAAGTCCTGTTCCAAGAATAATTCCAATTTCATAATTCTTGCTTGTTTTTTTTCTAATGATCGAGAGAGTTTCATCAATCATTTTGATTAGTTCACTCATAAAAGTTTCTCCAGAATATCATCAACATTTATTTCCGATTGTTCTTCTTGTTTTGTTTCTTCTTTTACAATTACTTTCTTTTTTGGATGTGTATCTATGTTCTGTACGTTTATTTCAAGAAGACTTGACTGTGAGTCAACTAATGCTTTAATACGCGCTATCAATAATTTTTTTTCTTCTCTCAATTTCAAAACTGAATCACGGATTTGATTTGCGCTTTCTTTAGCTTTTTCAACTATCTGAGCAGCTTTCAACTCGGCTTCTTTCACCATTAGCGCAGTTTGTTTCTTGGCAGAATCAACCGCTTTTGTTGTAGATTCGGTTGCATTCAAAAAAGTTTGCTGAAGATTTTTTTCGATGCGTCTGAATTCTTTCAGCTGCTCTTCAAGTCGCTCTAAATCAATCTTAAGTTTATCGTTCTCGTTTTGAAGCCGTTCAAACTCATCCGAAAGTTTTTCAAGAAACGCTTTTACTTCATCACGGTCGTAACCGCGGACAGTTCTATTGAACTCCTGACTTTTTATTCCAAACGGAGTAAACTTCATCTTTTACCAATACTGTTATCAAATTTTTAGTTTCTTTCTCCAAAAATTGCCGTCCCTATCCTAAGCATCGTTGCACCTTCTTCAATTGCAATTTCAAAGTCGTTTGTCATTCCCATAGAAAGTTCAGTTAATCCAAAACCGGATAGATTTAATTTTTCTTTTATCTCTCTCAGTTTAATAAAACATTCACGAATAACTTTTTCGTCGTCTGTATAAGGAGCCATCGTCATCAATCCAACCAGCTTTAAATTAGAATTCAGATTACAAAATTCTGCTGCTTCAAAAATTTCTTTTTCTTTTTCTAGACCAAATTTTGTTGCTTCGTTCGATGTCTTTACTTCCAAAAGAATTTTTTGTGTTTTATTTATTTGTTCAGCTTTCCGGTTTATCTCTGCCGCTAATTTTATAGAATCAACCGCGTGAATACAATCGGCGGCTTTAATCACATACTTAACTTTATTTGTTTGAAGATGCCCTATAAAGTGCCATCGAATCATACCAACAAACGGCGAACCGGCATCGCCGGCAATCAACTCGGATTTATCCCGCAGTTCCTGAGCTTTGTTTTCACCGAAGTTTTTTAATCCGGCTTTTAATGCCTCTTTTATAATTTCAACCGGATGAGTTTTACTCACGGCAATCAGTTTTATTTCGGAACTACTTCTTTTGCATCTTGCACAGGTTTCTACAATTCCTGCTTCAACTTTTTTAAGATTTTCTAAAATCATCGCCAAAAATGTGGGTGAAAATGTATTCTATTGAGTTATTAAAGTCAATGAATTCTTTTTCTAAATATACTGAAAAAGGAAGTATGCTTTAGTCCTTTGCAGCATCTTTGATTTAGAAATTTAGCTTATCTAAAAAAATGTTATAATTTAGCAAGGTAATTGAAAGGGATACAAGTATGATAATAACATTGCCAAAGAAAGCGCTAAAATATCTTGACAGTAAGATAGTGCAGGTAGAAATAGATGATAACCTATTAAAAAGAGAGAGTAACTATGAAATAGTCCAGAAAGCAAAAGGACTATTAAAGAAGTACAACATTGATGGTTTAGAATACCAAAAACAAACTAGAAACGAATGGGAAAGAAAAGTTGCCCTCTAATAGTTTTTTATTTGACACAAATATCTTCATCTACTACTTCAATGCTGAACCCTCTGTTGAGAAATTATTTTCCGGGGATTTCATTTCTACAAATATTCTCTACTACTCAATAATAACAGAAATAGAATTACTATCTTTTCCAAAACTTAGCGAAGATGAAAGCAAAATTATTAAGGGATTACTA
>JBFLWC010000091.1:0-3919 GCA_040758415.1 Bacteroidota bacterium
CGGAGTTTCAATTCTTATAATTGTTGTTGCAGTAATTGCTTTAATGTTGATTTTTTATTTTGTGCCGATCGGTTTGTTTATCACCGCATACTTTTCCGGAGTAAAGGTTAGAATTTTCAAGGACTTGATAGGCATGCGTCTGAGAAAAGTATCGCCGCAAGTTATAGTAAGAAATTTAATATCCGGATCTAAAGCCGGAATACAACTAAATAATTCTATGCTCGAGGCACATTACCTTGCCGGTGGTAACGTAACAAATGTTGTTAATGCACTTATCTCTGCAAACAAAGCAAATTTGGATTTGGAATTTGCAAAAGCTGCTGCAATTGATCTCGCAGGACGCGATGTTTTAGACGCAGTAAAGATGTCCGTCAATCCTAAAGTCATCGAAACACCGATGATTGCCGGCGTTGCAAAAGATGGCATTCAATTGAAAGCTATTGCTAGAATTACTGTCCGCACAAACCTTGAAAGATTGGTAGGCGGCGCTGGCGAAGCAACAATTCTTGCACGTGTTGGAGAAGGAATAGTCTCAACTATTGGTTCTAGCAATTCTCATAAAGAAGTTTTAGAAAATCCGGATAAGATTTCTAAAGTTGTTTTGGCAAAAGGATTGGACGCCGGAACTGCATACGAAATTCTTTCCATTGATATTGCTGATGTTGATGTTGGCACAAACATCGGTGCGGTATTACAAGCTAATCAGGCAGAAGCAGATTTGAAAGTTGCGCGCGCTAAAGCAGAAGAAAGACGCGCCGCTGCAGTTGCGCTTGAACAAGAAATGAACGCTGAAGTTGCCCGCATGCGAGCAAAAGTTGTTGAAGCCGAGTCTGAAATTCCAAGAGCTATTGCAGATGCTTTTCACAAAGGCAATCTTGGAATAATGGATTACTATTCTTTAAGAAATATTCAAGCCGATACCGAGATGAGAAGTTCAATTGCTAAACCGGAAGAAAAGAAAGACAAAGATCAAAATGGATGATATAATTCGTTTAATAATTTTCTTTTTAATTCTCTATTCAATTTTTGGTTCTTTCTTTGGAAAGAAAAAAAATGAGCAGAGAACTCAAAAACAATTCCCGCAGGGTGGAAGGGAAGAAGCAAAACAAAAAACTTCTTCCCAACCTCAATACTCTGCAACCGATCTTCTTCAGGATTTATTTGGTGTTAAACTTCCGAAGACAGGCGATGAGTACGGCTTGCCTCAAAGAACAAATCAACACACAGACTTAGAATACAAACTACCGGAGTGGTCTAAACAAACTGAGATTGAAACAAGAAATATTCCAGACATTAATTACGACAAACTTCCTTCACTCGAGGTTCAACAAAATTTATCTGTTCCGGTTGAGAAAACTATAACTTACGAGCCGGCAATGCTTTTCAACAAAAGAACCATAGAACTAAAAAAGAAAATTAAAAATCCGGCAACGCTTAAAGACCTCTACTTAATCTCGGAAATTCTTAACAAGCCAAAAGCACGTCGCAGATAATGGCAAAAAAATATCTTCTCAAAAAATCCGGCGGAGATTCAAGACAAAAATTAACTGCAGACGAATACCACTTTCGGATTAATTACAGAGAAGAACTTAACGCTGCGCAATATAAAGCTGTAAGCGCAGTAGACGGCGCGTACCTGATAATAGCCGGCGCGGGAAGCGGAAAAACCAGGACATTAGTTTATCGAGTAGCGCGCTTGACTGAATTAGGTTATGATCCGTCTTCTATTTTACTACTCACATTTACACGCAAAGCCGCCAAAGAGATGATGGACCGTGCCGCCATTCTTCTAGATGACCGCTGTTCAAAAATTAACGGCGGAACATTTCATTCTTTTGCAAACACTACTCTAAGGAAATATGCTAAGGCAGTTAAACTTGATAACGGTTTTACAATTCTTGACCAGAGTGACAGCGAGGACGTAATAAATCTGATTCGCGGACAACTAAACTTGTTGCAGCAAAAAAAACGTTTTCCAAACAAAGCTACAATTTTCAAGGTGCTGAGCTTGAGTGCGAACACAGAGCGAAAAATAGAAGAAATACTTTACGAAGAATATCCACATTTTACTGAATTCACAGATAAAATTTTAGACATTCAGAAAATTTACACCTCATACAAACGGAAAAATAATTTACTCGATTACGACGACCTGCTTATTTATCTGCGAGATTTTCTGTTTGAATTTAGTCCTGCGGCAAAATCATTTTTATCCACTATAAAATTTACAATGGTGGATGAATATCAAGATACAAACAAGCTGCAATCGGAAATCATTAAAGGACTTTCTCAGGTTAATCCTAACATAATGGTTGTAGGCGATGATTCTCAATCAATCTATTCATTCCGCGGCGCAAACTTCAAAAACATTATGGAGTTCCCAAAACTCTTTAAGGATGTAAAGATCATCACGCTTGAAGAAAATTACCGCAGCACACAAGAAATTTTGAACTTCTCTAACTATGTCATCGAACACGCAATTGAAAAATATCCAAAGCATCTCTTCACACAAAAAGTTGACGGCGAACTGCCTGCAATTGTTTCTTCGGCAAACGAAAACATGCAATCTCGTTTTATCGTTGAAAGAATTTTAGAATTACGGGAAGAAGGTGTGCCGCTGAATGACATTTCTGTGTTGTTTCGTTCTTCATATCATTCTTTTGATCTTGAGATAGAATTAAATAAAGCGAATGTGCCGTATCAAAAATTCGGCGGGATGAAATTTATTGAAACAGCTCACGTAAAAGATATGCTTGCATTCCTCAGAGTAGCAGTTAACATTAACGACTTTGTCAGCTGGTACCGTGTTCTCTTACTTCATGAAGGAATCGGGCCTAAAAAAGCGCAGCAGATTATGGCTGAACTGGCAAATTCACAATTATCAATTAATACCGAACCGGATCGAACGATATCGAAAAAATATAACGACAAGATTTTCAATCTCATAAAATTGATTTATGAGATTGCAGCAAAAAATCAATCACCTGCTGATAAAGCCGAACTTGTTTATAAATATTACGAACCTTTGTTCAAAGAGAAGTACGATGACTTTAACAAAAGAAAAAAAGATTTAGATTTTTTTGTTAACATCGCCGGGAACTATCGCAGCTTAAATAGTTTTATTTCAGACATGGCTTTAGAACCTCCGCAAGATACTGTGATTGATATTGAAGCAGCTGACAAAGAAAGAGAATTTCTAACTTTATCTACTATTCATTCAGCCAAAGGACTTGAATGGCACACTGTATTTATTCTTCATGCAATAGAAGGATTTTTCCCTTCATCGCTGTCTGTGGAAAAATTAGAATCGCTTGAGGAAGAACGTCGTTTGATGTACGTGGCTTCTACGCGCGCCAAGCAAAACCTTTATGTTTGTTATCCCATGCATATTTTTGACCGGCATAACGGAACAACATTTTCAAAACCATCGCGCTTTATAGAAGGTGTTAACGAAGAAACAGCTGAGCAGTGGTTTCTGGAAGAAGAAACGTGAGCTTCTTTGATTTTGTATGGTGAATGGATAAATTCGTTTTAGAAAATTTTGCCTTAGGGTTTTTATGATGGAGTTCGAATTTGATCATAGAAACTGCCTACCTGCCTGTCCCTGCTTACCGGAGCGTGTTGCACAACATGAGAGAATGGCAAAGATATTGCCGGGTATAAAGGACAAATTAGAGAGAGCAAGTAGCTATTATGGGCAAAAAGGAGTTAGAGCCAAAATTACTTTATCCGGTCAATATTAATCCCAAATTTTCCGTTAGGAAAATTTGCCCTCCGGGCCGACAAGCACTAAGTCAATTATAGTAAATGACCTAGGGAGAAAATTTTTATTATTTGAAGATCACTAAAATCTTCCGGTGCTTGTCGGGGTTAACCCCGACAGTAAAATGTTATGATATAACATTTCACTGTCGGCCTT
>JBFLWC010000092.1:0-7390 GCA_040758415.1 Bacteroidota bacterium
TGGCAACAGAATTTATTTTAACGATAAATTCTGGTGTGAAGTAATTGATAATACAACATCACGCGGAAGAACAGTGCGCTTTAACGAAGATGCCGGAGATATCTTTGAGGCAATTGAAAAAATTGGGCACACTCCTCTTCCTCCATACATAAAACGTGATGCAACTACAGAAGACAAAGAAGATTATCAAACAATTTTTGCCGAAGTAGACGGCTCTGTTGCAGCCCCTACTGCCGGTTTGCACTTTACGCCATCCCTTCTTAAAAAAATTGAAAAGCTCGGTGTTAAAGTTGTGCCGGTAATTCTTCATATCGGTTTGGGTACTTTTCGTCCGGTTGAAGTTGAAGATTTAACAAAGCACAGAATGGACTCGGAGTATTTTGAGATCCCCGAAGAGACTGCTAAAGTGATTAATAATGCACTGGCAGAGAAAAAAAATATTTTTGTAGTCGGAACAAGTACATGCAGAGCGCTTGAAAGCAGCGTTACAGCAGACGGGTTTGCAAAGGCAAATTACGGCTGGACAGATAAATTTATTTTCCCGTCATACGATTTTAAGGTAACAAAAAGATTAATCACAAATTTTCATCAGCCGGAATCAACTTTGTTGATGCTTGCTACTGCTTTTGCCGGTTATGATTTTATTATGAAAGCATACAAGAAGGCGATGAAAGACGGTTACCGTTTTTTGAGTTATGGCGATGCTATGTTAATTTTATAAGTAGGTCGAGACTCTGTCTCCGACCGCAACAAACGAATATGAAATGTTACACAATTATTCCGTCTGGAGGATCGGGCAAGAGAGCCGGAACTTCCGTTCCAAAACAATATCTTCAATTCAACGGGAAAGAATTGATTGCATACACTCTCGAAGTCTTCCAGAGATCAGAATTGATTGATGAAATTATTGTTGCTGCCGGTAAAGATTTTTTTGAATTGATCGAAGCAATAAAAGAAAAGTATTCATTCACAAAACTCACAAAAATTGTTGAAGGCGGTGAAGAAAGACAGCATTCAGTTTTCAACGCACTAAAAACGATTAGAGCTGAAGGTGATGATCTGATCATTGTTCACGATGCAGTTCGTCCTTTCCTTTCTTTAGATCTCCTTTCACGTGCAATCGAAACCGCAAAAAATTTTGGAAGCGTTGTTGCAGCAATCAAAGCAAAAGACACTTTGATTAAAGGAAGCGATTCTGTTTTATCATACGTTGATAGGGAAGAAATTTTTTACGTACAGACCCCACAAATTTTTCGTTATAAAATTATTTCCGATGCAATGAAAAAAGCTGCCGAAGAAAATTTCATCGGCACAGATGAATCCATGCTCGTTCACCGCGCAGGTTATCAAGTTAATATTGTAGATGGCTCAACGCTCAATTTTAAAATTACTAATCAAGACGACATTAAACTTCTCGAATTAATTATCGAACATCGTGTTTTCCAATCGTTGTAACCCCGACAGATAACCAGAACCCAACTGTAAATCAATTTCAAATTAACCCATCAACAACAATAAACGATTATGTTCAGTTTAAGTAGTGCAGATTGTAAATCTGCACTACTAATAATAGGTACAATTCTTAATCTCTTTTCATAATCAAAAGATAAACAACAAACGAAATTGCAAAGCCAACAAACCAAGCATAATCGTATAAAAATCTAAGCGAAGGAACCATAAGTCCGATGAGTGCAACAAAAACACCAGCGCACAAAGCAAAGATCGCTTTTAGATTGAAGCCGTTTGTGTATTCGTATTCGCCGTTTCTTTTATATAAATCAATCACATTCAACTTTTTCTTTTTTACAAGAAAGTAATCGCAAATCAAAATACCTGCAATCGGTCCTAAGAAACTAGAATAACCAACTAACCATCCAAAGATATAAGCACTGTAATCCGATAATAATTTCCAGGGCATAATTACAATACCAAGAATTGCCGTTATTAAACCGCCGCGTACAAAAGTTATCTTTCTAGGATAAAGATTTGCAAAATCATTTGCAGGAGAAACTACATTAGCAGCAATGTTTGTTGTTAATGTTGCTACAATCAAAGAGAGCAAAGACACAATAACAACAAACGGGTTACTAAATTTTGATAAAAGAAGTACCGGATCCCAAATTGCTTCTCCGAATATCACGATAGTAGCTGAAGTAACTGCTACGCCTATGAATGAATATAACGCCATCGTTGGGGGCAACCCGATTGCCTGTCCGAGCATCTGTGCCTTTTGGCTTTTTGCATAACGGGAAAAATCTGGAATGTTGAGTGAAAGAGTTGCCCAATATCCAACCATACCTGTGAGTGAAGGAATAAAAAATCTCCAGAATTCTTCCGCGCTTTGGAATTTGCTCGGCTGACTCAAAATCGGTCCGAAACCACCTCCCTTCACATAAGCCCAGACGAGAAGTACAACTCCAACAACAAGAAGAAAAGGAGCGCCAAGTGCTTCAAGCCAGCGGATTGATTCCATTCCGTTAATGATAAAATAAACATTCATTGCCCAAAAGATTAAAAAACCCGCAGCCGGTCCCCAGCTAAAAAATGCCCATTGCGGTAAAAGCAAAATGATAAGAGAATTAAATGCCTGCCCGCCAATCCACGTTTGAATACCAAACCATCCGCATGCAACAATAGCGCGTAGAAGAGCCGGAACGTTTGAACCAATAGTACCGAAAGACGCTCTTGCAAGAATGGGAAATGGAATTCCGTACTTTGTTCCTGCATGAGCATTAAGTACCATCGGGACAAGAACAATTATGTTGCCTAAAGTAATCGTCATTAATGCCTGCCACCAGTTCATTCCGCCTGCAATCAAACCGCTGGCTAACATATATGTTGTAATACAAACACTCATCCCTATCCAAAGCGATGCAATGTTGTATGTGCCCCAGGTTCTTTGTTTAATTTTTGTAGGAGAAAGATCGTGATTGAAAAGCCGGGAATCATCAAATCCCGAAAGGTCGGTTTCAACTAAATCTTTGGAAGAAGTATTTTTCATAATGCTCCTTTAATTATTGAATAGAGTAGAGACGCACCGAGTGCGTCTCAAAAACAAATACAGCAGACGGATTCTAGTAGAGACGGATTCGATCCGTCTCTACTGCCAAAGCACAGGAATATTCTGATATAAAAAAACAAAAATATTATTTCCAATACAATACCTTTCCCGGGATTTACGGACTACTTAAGGCGGGCAGATTTCACATATGAATGTTACACTAATGGAAAGCTAATTTCGGTTTCACTAAAACAGATTCTATTAATTTTAGGAGTGCTTTTGTATCGGTTGGTTTTGAAATAAATTGTTCCGCCCCGGCGGCAAAGGCGTTTTGTCTTTCTTTTGTTGTGTTGTAAGCAGTAAGAATAAAGATGGGTACATTTCTATACTTTTCGCTTGCTTTAAGTTCTTTAGTGAGTTCAATACCATCCTTTGAATCTCTCAAGGAAACATCCATTATGATAAGGTCGAAGTCAATTCTGTTTATGAGATTGTAAAAAGCATTTACGCTGCCGGCTGTATAAACATCAAACTTTTTTGAAAGAAAAAATCGAAGGAGATCCTGCGCCAGCTCCTCATCATCAACCACTAATACTTTTGGCCGCTCTTCCATAAAATTCCGTATTAACTTTGAGAAGTATGGGAAAGAATTACTTACTTCTGAATATCTCTTAAAATCTTATCTGCTACTTTATTTAGAACTTCTTCAGATTCGTAAAACCCGGAAGAAATTTTTTGGCGGATTTCTTCTGCTCTCTTTGAAGAAAAGTCTGTCTTTGCCAAATTACGTGCTTCGGCAGAGATTTCTATTTTGTCTTTTTCTTTTGCATCTTGCTGCCGCACATTTTCTGCAGCTTTATTCTTTGTCTGATTAACAAAGTATTGATTGTTTGAAAATCCTTTGATTTCCACTCTATAACCTCAAATAGTTAGCAATTTTTTTCTTGCTCGAAAAGCCGAAAAGTTCTCTTTCTAACTTTTTTTCTTCTTGTGAAAAAGCACCGATAATATTATCGAACTTTCTTTCGATTTGTTTAGCTCTATAAAATAAATCCGGTTCATATTTAAGCAGTTTTTCCAAACCATATTCCTCTATTAATTCATCCCTTAGCTTTCTGACCTCTTTAACACCGCTAACCATAACCGGAAAAACAGAATCAAAAGTCTCGAAGCTCAGAAAATCAATTTTATCCGAAACCTCATCCAACAAATTCTTAATCCGATCCGTTTTAAATTCTATCACGTTCATCATGAGAAGAACCCCGAGCCAAAACTAAAATAAGATTGGTTTGATAAAAGCTGTGCAAGTTGTGTTTGTAATTTTATGTATCTGTTCCGTAATGATTCTGCATTTTTATCAATTCTGCTTTGCATAGAAGTGATGCTATCGCTAAGTGAAGTTATTGAACTGCTGAAGTTTGTTTTTGCTTTTGTAATATATCCGTCAACACCAAGATATGGATTGACTCTATCATATAAGTAGTTTGCAATTCCGCTCGTTGAATTAAAGAGCGCTTCAACTTGATTTATTTTATCGGCTAAAGCGGAATCTAATTGAGACGAATTCGATATGCTTAAGCCGCTTGTTGAACTGAATGTTATACCGAGTTTGGAAAGTGTATTAATTTCGTTTTGTGGAATTCCTGTTACTGTTGAATAAGCCGTTGTACCCAAAATGCTAAGCAAAGACGAAGCACTTGAATCTCCCACAAAAATTCCTCTTCCGTCTTTATTTGATGTGGATTTTTCTTTAATAAAATTATAAACGTCGTTGAACTTTGTAACAAAATCCTGAATTTTTTCTTTTACTTTAGATTCATCGTTGCTGATCGAAAGAGTTACTGTGGAATCCGTGGGCTGCATCAAAGATTTTAGAGTAATTGTTGCGCCCGTTAACAAATCGGAAATCACATTCGAGTTTCTCTCAATATTTATTCCGTTGAATTCAATTTTAGAGTTGAGAGCAGTAGTGCTGTAAACATATCCGGGCGTATCTGTTCCGGCATTCTGAACAAATGTTTGCCTTGTTCCGCCAAGATTTAAACCTACAGATGTGAGAGCTTGACTACCGACAGAATCGGATAAAGATAAAATTCTATAATCGTTACCGGTTTCTTTTGCGGTTATTGATAATTGAGAGTACGATGCCGCCGGCGAAAAAACCGTAGCAGAAACTATTCCCGAAGCGCCTTTCTCTTTTGTGGCGGCAATATTTAACTCGTTTACCAAAGTGCCGGTATCGCCGCTTATTGTTAAATACTTCGATGAATCTGTAACTGTAATTTTTAGCTGGTAGTTAGAACCATTAACAATCTTTTCGGCGGTGATACCCGAAAGTGAATTAATCTGAGTTACAATGCTATCCATAACCGCGCTGTATGTACCAGCAGAATAATTTATTTGCGTTGAAGTACCGTTTAGATTGAGTGTGAATGAACCGGAACTTAACGTGCTGCCTGTTACAGAATTTGAAAGGACGGTTGCTTTGTCGCTGTTGATTGCGCCCGATAGTTTTTCCATCACTTTCTGATTTGATATTGCACCGGCTGTGAAATCGGAAGCATCAAAAGTAGCAGAGACCGTACTGGTAAAAGTTCCTCCGCTGCCGTCCCCGGCAGTTATTACAAAATTATACGTGCCGGCAGTTGTTATCACAGTAGAATTTGCTGTTGAAGATAAATCCTGCGACATAACAATATCATTTTTTGCAAGTTGATTAATTCGTAAAGAGCTTGCGCCGTTTACTGCAGAATTTGCTGCTGTTACATTTACAAAATTAGTATTTGATGAAGAAGCTTTTTTCGATGAAAAAATTGAAGAGACGCCGCTGAGCTTTAATTCGCTCAACAAACTTTTTAGAGAATTCAATCTGCTGCTAAGTGTGGAATAAGCTGTATCGAGGTTTTGGTAGTAGGTCTTTTTAGTAGTAAGTGGATTTATTTTTTTATTCGATTCAGCAACCTTAAAATTATTTACAAGGTTATTAATTCCACTTGTTGTTAAAAGATCGCTAGCCATAACAAATTATCCATTCCGGAGAGCCGACCGCCACGTATCTCTTAGTTCGGTCAGAATCCTTAAAACTATTTCGTTGTTTTTCTTTCTCATCTGGTTCTGGCAGTATTGATAAAGTCTCAAAAGACCAACAGAAATTCCTTTTGCAGCTTCATCGTCAAAGTTCAATGCGTTAATAAGAACCTGAAGCGCTTCGTTAGTTTTTATCATTTCATGCTTCTGACAGTTCAGAATTGCAAAATCGTACACCTTCAATATTAATTGTTCCGGCTTTGCACCTGTAATTTCATTAACAAGATATTGGTTGATTCTTCTGTTGTTTGCGGAAGCTGTTCTTGTTTGCATTTTTTAATCAGAATTAGTTTTCAAAAAAATGAACAACCCCGCCGTCGGCAGGCCTACCTGTCCGGTAGGCGGGGTCAATCATACTCGATTAACGGAAGAGGGACAGGATTTGCTGCGGCGCTGAATTCATCTGAGAAAGCATCGCAGTTGCAATCTGAGAACCAATTTGACCTTTGGTTGCGTTCAATTGCTCAGCTGCAACATCAGCATCAAAGATATTACTTATTGTTGCTGTATTGTTTGCAATTGCTGCCGTTAAATATTCCTCGCGTGAACTGAGTGTCTGGCTAAGATTTCCAAGTCTGCCAAGAGCCGAGCGTACACTTGATGCAACCGTAGTGGTGTCGAAAGCAATAACTGTAGCATCAGCAGTGCTTTGCAAGTTTGTAGTTCCAATTGCAGTTGCAAGAGTAGATGTGTTCAAGTAACTGGAGCTTCCAAAATCTACGCTGAATGTAGCACCACTAATATTGAATGTGGCATTGCTTACGGCTGTTGAACCGTCTGTGCTTGCCAATAATTGTGTTCCATTGATATCTGTATTCTTCAGAATAGAATCAATTTCAGCGGCAAGGGTTCTAATATCTTTAGCAATGCTGGCGCTGTCTTTCAAAGGATCAGCAGCATCAATTTGCTTAGATTTGATCTGGTTTAACTTGTCTGTGATTTGCTGCAAAGCAGATTCTGCAGTAGCTAAATAATTCTTAGCAGAAGCAATGTTATTAAGCTGAGCTTTTTGGGTTAGTGTTTGTGCCTCCAGCTTTTTGCCTACGTTGTAACCCGAAGTATCGTCTGCAACCGAGTTAATTTTCTTAAACGTTGCTAAACGAACTTGTGCTTTCTGTGTTTGTGCATTGACTTTAGCCAACGCATTGTACGCTTCAAGAGCGCCAAGATTTGTGTTTACCGAAAATCCCATGATTTACCTCCGTGTGTTTTTGTTATTTTGTTTTTCCAAGCATCCTTGCTTGAAGTTATTTGTGAGATTTTATTCTCACGCTTATTATCGAAATGTGCTTTGAAAAGTTT
>JBFLWC010000093.1:0-2864 GCA_040758415.1 Bacteroidota bacterium
CATACTTTCAAATGCAAAATGTACCTGTTCAAGTTTCATCTCTTCAAAAGCACGCCGTATGTTCGGAACCCCGTTATTGCCGAGTTTCCATGCTAGCTTTTCCCAATCGCCTACTTCATCGTAAACTTCGGTCCAATTAAGATAAACAAGGTACTTAAAAGCACCAAGCTCAACATAAAAACCATTTGAAGCTACATCGCTTCCTGTTTTAATGAATTCTAAATTGGAAGTGTGTTCTCTGTAAATGTAAAAATGTTTTGACGAAGGAATAATATTCAGAGCTTCAGCAATCGTTCTTGTTTCTAGTCCTTTATTACCGCCGTAGTTTGTCATCAACTTAGGTGAAGAGCTAAAAATTTTGCCTGAAGCATCTTCATATTTGTTGTTATAAAAAACAAGTGCGCATTCTCCACGTTCACAGTTCGTATAAGCAAAAACATTTTCATTAATTCTGCCGTTGTTATCAATTAAATCGAACATCCAAAAATTTGTTACCTGGCTGAATAGATATCGTTTCTTCATTAACGGAAATATTTCGCGCTTATGACGATCTATCAACCATTGATTAGCCGTTTCGTGATAATATGCTCGCTGGTATTCCATTCCATACTTTTCTGTAAAACCTTCTATTTGTCCGTGGGCAAACATCGGCAAGCCCGGCAGAGTAACCATCAAAATACAGACACCAAAATATTTATCGTCAGTTCCAAATTGTTTTACAGCAGTTTCTTCGTCTGGATTGCTCATAAAGTTTACGTAGCGTTTCAAAATTTCCGGTTCAAATTCAAGCGTGTTTGAGATTAGGTCGCGGTATTTTGCATTTTCTTCTTTCATCATCATGTGCATAAATGCGCTGTTGTACACACGGTGCATTCCAAGCGAACGGACGAAATAACCTTCCATCAGCCAGAAAGCTTCTGCAAGTAAAAGAGTTTGGGGTATTTCAATATTGATCCGGTCAACTACTTCACGCCAAAATTCTTCAGGAAAAGTTTTATCGAATTCTTCTTTGGTCATTGCGAAATCTGAGCGGGACGGTATATCGCCGCCGCGGCCGGGTTCCGGGTACCATAAACGGGAGAAATGGCGCTTAGTCAAAGTCATAGCAGCATCAAAACGGATGATTGAAAATTTACGCGCCACATCGAATATCTTTTGTATCACCGCTTCGCGCACATCCTTGCGAATCATATTGAGTTGAGCCGTATCGTTCCACGGCATGTTTGTTCCATCGTTGCCGTGATAAATGTAGCGCACTTCGCCTGTCCTGTTATCAATTCTTTGAAGCACAACTGCAGCATCGCTTCGGCTCCAATAACCATCTTCAATCCGTAACTGAATCGAAGAATCATCCGAGAGGTCCGGTCCGGTGAAGCTGTAATTTGGAAATGGCGGATAAGCTGATTGAATAAAATATTCGGGATGTTCAATCATCCATCTCGAAAAAATTCCGGTATGATTAGGAACCATATCGCTTGCAAGACGAATGCCGCGTGCGTGTGCCCGCTGGTTAAGATTGTTGTAAGCATATTCGCCGCCGAGATCGTTCGCTATTTGATAATCAAACAATGAATACGCAGATGAGACAGCGTCAATATTTCCGATGATATGTTTTATTTTTTTTGATGCACTGCTTCGTTCCCAAATTCCTATCAACCACAAGCCATTGAAATTCCATTGTGCAAGTTGGTCTAATTCTTCATCCGGAATTTGATCGAGCGTGCGGATGCTGCGCTGATATTTTTTTGAAAGCTGATCGAGCCAGACGTAGCTGTTCTTCGCAATCATCACAACTCTCGGCATCCAATCTGTATCAGGAGTAAAGTTTTCCTGTTCGGAATAATCTTTAGAACTATCGAGCGCATATTTATAACCCGATTTACCGAGCGATAAAAAATCTGCATTACTCACATCACCCTTGTATTGAGGCGCAATAGTAGGTGGACCTCCGGTTCCGGTAAATTCTAATTTGTAATCCTCTTTTATTAAATCTTTGCTGCTCAAAATCCGGCGTAAAAATTTTTCATCGAGCAGGATTCCATAACGTTCGCGAATAAAATCGAGCTGTGCCTCGATGTTAGCCGGATTATCTATTATTGGCGCTTTGAAGAGTGTAAAAATATCTTGATTCTCCGGACCAAACTTTTTTTCTTTTTGGAAGAAGCGTTCGAGTTCAGAAATTACTTTTTTGTAAAGTACCTTTTCCGGGAAATAATTTTCATCAAAGAGTTCAAGAATTTTGTTGTTAGCCGGGTTGAAGTTTGTAATAAAAAGCAGAATTAATTCTTCAAGTGTAACTTCTGCGTTGGAGCGGTCAATCGAAAATGAATTCAAATAATCATATACACCTAACTTTTCTTTGTAAACATCCATTGGAGGAAAGAGGGAAACAAAATCGAAGAGAATTTTACGTGTTTTTTCTTCTCCAATATTTTTGTTTAAATCGTTCAGTGCTCTCTCAAACACACCGGGATTTATATGCACTTCGTATAACCGAAAAAGATAATGATATATTTCATCCATCAAACCAGCAGCATTAACTTGCCCGGTTGCTGCGTGATCTTTTGTTCCTCTTTTTGAATTAATTTTTTGTACAAAAAGACGTACTGCGTGGAAATCTGCCAACACAACATTTCCATTTATGGAAAAGAGTTCGTCATCAAAATCATACTTCTTACGTATCTCTTTTGCAATGTGGAATTCAAATGTTGGATAAGATTTCTGTTGGAACAAATCTTTTGCAAAATCAAATTTGTTCTGAAGAATAATTTTAGTTTGTTTCCCAGCAGAGTTGTTCGCCTGCGGCAAATTTTCAGATGAAACGGGAATGGTTATTTCTTTTTTGTTCAACATTTTTATCTATT
>JBFLWC010000094.1:0-2870 GCA_040758415.1 Bacteroidota bacterium
ATGAAACGGGTTTCGGTTATACTTCTTACAGTCTTTGTTTTCCTTTTCATTCATTCAGAAATCTTTGTGCATTCAGCGCACGATGATTTTATCTCTCCGCATCATTTTAGCCGGCTTGTAGAAGCGGCTTTAACAAGAAATATTTCCTCTCCGCTTCCTTCAATATCTCATCTTCCCATTGACGGGCTTACGATCTCTTACAAGTCAATTCTTGAAACACACAATCATCTTTCTATTTTTTACTACGATTCCGATTATCAACTTTTTGAACCGCCTTTAATTTACCTTCTCAATCAAACTTTTCTAATTTGAACACCTCGCCCTGCAGCTAAATTTAGCTTTTTTCCTTTTATTTTTTCTAACCGCCGGAAAACTGGCGTAATATTTTTTTGAACATCCGGAGTTATTAATATGAACAAACTGGTTGTCATGTTCGTATTCATTTCTTTTTTTAGAATTGGATACGCGCAAAAAATAGATAACAAAATAAAACTGAGTTTAAACGACGCCATTGAAACTGCATTAAACAACAACGCGGAAATTTCATCGGCTAAAAAAGAAATTGACGCCGCCGCTGGAAAAGTTTTTCAAGCCGGAAGACTTCAGAACGCACAGTTTTCTTTGCAAATGAACGAAGTATCAAACAGATTTACACCCGGCGATGTAGGTCAATATGATCTCAGCTTTTCGCAGCCCTTAGAATTTTTTGGAAAGCGGACTACAAGAATTCAATCTGCGGAATTCCAAAAGGAAATTGCCGGAAAGAGTTTTGAACGTGTGAAAAGTTTAATCGCATCAAGAGTGAAGAAAACTTACTACCGCGGACTTCTCTCAAAACAAATCGCTCAAAGCATCGAAGCAAATATTACTCTGCTAGATGATTTCCTTGCGCAAGTAACTAACCGCTATCAAGCGGGAACCAGTAATTATCTCGACGTAATCCGTGCTAAGGTTGAACTGGCAAGATTGAAGAATGAGCTGTTTGAAGCTAAGAAAGAACAGTGGAAAATTATCGGCGAGTTGAAAGTTCTGCTAGGAAAAGAAAGCGGCTATGAATTTGAGTTGACCGATTCGCTGACCTACCGGTTTTTAGAAATGAAGAAAGATTCGATCGTTAGTTTTTATTCGTCTCGAAGTAATTATCTGAGGATAAATGAAATTCAAGCTGATCAAAGCAAATCCTATTTGTCTTTAGCCGAGAAAAAATATCTGCCCGATTTTAATTTGGGACTTGCGTATCAGTATCATCAGTTTCTTCCTGTAAAAGGATTCTATCAATATTTAGGTTTGAATATTGGTATTTCGCTTCCGATGTTTTATTCAAGCGGAGTTCCGGGAGATATTCAAGAAGCCGAAGCGAATCTTTCGATCTCTGACATTCGTTTGAAATACTCAAAACTAAAAGTCGCACAAAACATTATAACTGCATTCAACAATCTTTCTTTTGCAGAAGAACAGCTGCGATTGTTCGAGACTTCGCTTATCAAAGATGTTGAAGACCAGCTGCGTGCCGGAATTACTGCATATCAAAATTTGCAGATTGATGTGCTTAATCTTTTTGATATTTACCGGATTTACCGGGCAACAAAGGTTGAATACTCAAAAACTGTTTTTAACTGTCTTGCCGCTTTAGCCGAGCTTGAAGTGGCTGCAGAAGAAGCCCCTCTAAATCTCCCCTAAGGGGAGACTTTAGAAAAAAGGATTAAAAACGAGTAGGAAGAATTACTAAAAATTTTATAACGGAGTTTTTATGTTAAAAAAAATAAATGCACTGCTCTTAGTTTTGTTTTCTGCTTTTTTAATCAGTTGCGGAAATGATAAGAGCAATCAAAATGAAAAAGTTAATCATCCCGAAAAAACTGAGAGAAATGAAATCGTTCTTCACTCCCATCAGTTATCGCACGTTGATTTACAAACACAAATTGTCGAGAACAAAGAGGTTGATGGACCTCTTTTGCTTTCCGGAAGGATCGCACTCAACGAGGCGTTAACAGCGCACATTACTGCGCGCGTGAGAGGAAGAATAGAAAAAGTTTTCGCTCTTATTTCCGATCGGGTTAGAAAAGGAGAAACTCTGCTCGAACTCTACAGTCAAGATTTCTTAGCAATGCAATCGGAGTTTATTCAAGCGGAAGAACGATTTAAGAGAACCAAATCAAGCGATCAAGATTACGGCACAGCGAAATCAATTTATGAATCGGCTAAGAAAAAATTAGAAGTGATTGGATTGACAGAAAATGAAATTGAGCAGCTTGCCAATACGCATACGCCATATACAGTTATTCCCGTTAGAGCGCCGTTCGATGGAACGCTGATAAGCGGCGAAGCGCGCATCGGAGCATTTGTTGATGTTGGAACAGAATTTTTCCTGCTCGCAAACATTTACAATCTCTGGGCGCTGGCAGATGTTTTCGAAAAAGATCTTCCTCTAATTAAAGAAGGAATGATTGGAGAGATAACCGCTTCCTCTTATTCCGATGAAATTTACAAGGCAAAATTAACACGTATTTATGATGTGGTTGAACCGTCGTCTCGGACTATAAAAGCGCGGTTCGATCTAAATAATTCTAAAGGAAAACTCAAACCGGAAATGTTTATCACTGTAAAAGTAAATTCTAAGCTCGGCGGAATAAATCCGAAAGTTTCTTCCTCTGCGGTGATGAAGGAAAAGAGCGGCGCTTATCTTTTTGTAGTAGTGAATGACACGACTTTTCAGCGAAGAGAAATTCAGATTGGAAAAGAGACGAAAGAGTTCACAGAAATTTTAAGTGGATTGAAAGCCGGCGAGAAAGTTATAACACGCGGAACTTTTTATTTGAAATCGGAACTCTCCAAAAAAACTTTTATGGAGGACTAAATATGATCAATAA
>JBFLWC010000095.1:0-6435 GCA_040758415.1 Bacteroidota bacterium
CTACTCTCTTACTACCCAGGTTTTAACTGTTGCCGTAACACTGGGATGAAGTTTAACTGCAATACTGTAAATGCCAAGAGATTTAATCGGTTCAGTAATTTCAATTTTTCTCTTATCAAACTCGAAACCTTTTTCTTTCAGAGAATCTGCAATCATTTGATTTGTAACCGTACCGAATATTTTATCTTCTTCACCAACTTTAACCGGAATAGTGATAGAAACTTTTTCTAGATCGCTTGCAAGTTTTTGTGCAGCATCTAATTCTTTAGCTTCTTTTTTAAGGATCTGTTTTTTCTCTTCTTCGAGCGCTAATATATTTCCCTTGGTTGCAAGATAAGCTATTTGACGCGGTATCAAATAGTTTCTTCCATATCCATCCTTTACATTCACAACATCCCCAACTTTTCCAAGCTGCTCAAAATCTCTTCTTAAAATTACTTTCATTATTTTTCTCCTACTTAACTGCTTCTGATACAAACGGCAAAATTGCTAATTGTCTTGCTCTCTTAATTGCGCGGACTAATTCTCTGTGTTGATTAGCAGTTAGTCCCGTAATTCTACGAGGAATTATCTTACCTTGATCTGTAAGAAATCTTTGAAGTTGTTTCGAGTCTTTGTAGTCAATGTAACCAGTAATTACTCTTTTAACTTTCTTCTGAGTTTTCGTTCCGTTATTCTTCATCTGGCTTATCCTCATGATTTACCACTCTTCATCAAGTCGGATTCTTCATCCGTCAGGAATTTATCGAATGAATTATCTTCATAGTCGGCTTCGTCGGATTCAACAACAATATCCTCTCCGTTGCCAAGTGCTTTACTGAATTTATTCAAGAACTGAATTCTCTTTGCTTTAATCTCTACGATAGTTCTGTTTCTCCCATCGTCAGTTTTGAAAGTTCTGCTTTGAAGTTCGCCATCAATTAAAACAGCGCTTCCTTTTTTTAGACGGTCTTTGCAGCTATCGGCTAATTTATTCCAGGCAACAACACCAACGTAGCAAACATCTTCCTGCCACTGATTTCCGCTGTCTTTATATCTTCTGTTAGCAGCCACATGAAAATTAACTACCGGTGTGTTGTTTGATGTTTGTCTGAATATAGGGTCTTTAGTCAGGTTGCCTGCAACAATAACACTATTTAGTTCTGGCATCTTAAGTTCAGCCATCGTTACCTCCGTTGCTTGTCTAGTTTTAATTATGCTTGGCTTTTGTTAGGTGTTTCTAAAGTTTCTACTTCGGTTAATCCTGCATTTTTAGAATCTTCTTTTTGTTTTGCAATTGCCTCGAGTGCTAATTTATTTAATTGGATTGTAAGATAACGGACTATGTTTTCATCCAATCTGTAATTGCGTTCCAGAGTTGCAATCAGATCTGTTGTTGCATTAAATCTGAAAACAGCATAATAACCGCTCTTAGATTTTTTGATCGGGTATGCCAGGCGTTTCCTGCCCCATTTATCCAGATCGAGTATTTCTCCGCCGTGTGTAGAAATTGTTTCTTCGATACGTTTAATTGTTGCTTCAATTTGATCGTCTTCGAGCGCCGAGTTTATTATCACAACGCTTTCGTAGGTTCTTTTAAGCATCGTACTATTCACCTCCCTTTGGTCTTTTGGCCTTCCCAATTATTATACTGAGAAAGCAGGGTTTATAAATTGGGTTCAAAAAATATGATTATTTAATTAACTGTGCAATATTTTAATCCGCCTTCGTCCCGATCAACTTCATCGTAACTTCAGCGGACGAGAAGGATTCATTGCGGCGTTACATTTTTACTAAAATAATCGAGCATCGTTTTATATCCGCC
Organism: Bacteroidota bacterium; assembly: GCA_040758415.1. Lineage (GTDB taxonomy): Bacteria > Bacteroidota > Ignavibacteria > Ignavibacteriales > Melioribacteraceae > Fen-1258. The sequence continues at coordinate 1,805 of JBFLWC010000095.1, forward strand.
GTAAATGAATTCTTCAATCAGTCCAACAGCAAATTTTATGCTTTCATCAATAATCTTAAATTCATCTTTGCTAAATTTATCAAGAACAAACTGTGCCATCTCTCCTTTTTCGAATTCGTTTCCGATGCCGAATCTTAAACGGGGAAAAGAATTGCTTTGCAAATGATAGATGATTGATTTGATTCCGTTGTGTCCTCCATCGCCGCCGGATTTTCTTAGACGAACTTCTCCCAATGGTAAATTCACATCATCAAAAACAACAATCAAATTTTCCAGATCTACCGGATGATCTCTAACAAAATCTAAAATTGCTTCACCGCTCATATTCATAAAAGTTGCCGGCTTTACTAAAAAAAAATCGTGGGAATCCTCGATCTGTTCTGCAAGCCTGTCTGCCGCCTGCCTGTCAGGCTTGCCTGTCCGGCAGGCAGGTAGGCAATGGCGGGATTGGGACGTTTCTTTGGAAGAAGTGTTTATCACGCCTTCCGAATAGTTGTAATTTTTTTTAGAAGATTTGAATCTTAGCCGATGTTTTTCTGCAAACCTATCTAGTATTTGGAACCCAACATTGTGCCGTGTCAATTCGTATTTAGTACCCGGATTGCCGAGTCCAGCTACAACACGCAAGTTCTAATTATTCCTCTTCTTCGGTTTGTTTACCTTTTGTAATTACTTCCGGCTCAAGTTTTTCTTCACTTGGTAATGCCGCAGCAGTTGGTTCTACTACTGCACGTGGCATTACAACCGAGACAATAACCTGCTCATCCGGATGCAGAAGTTTAATTTTTTCTAATTTCAGATCGCGAACATGAATCGTCCCGCCCAAATTTAGATTAGTAATATCAACAGCAATATGTTCGGGAATATCTCCGGGCAGACATGAGATATGTAATTTGTGTATTGTGTGCTGAACAATACCGCCCTCTTTGACTCCTTTAGCCTGTCCTTCCAAAAGAACCTGGACTTCAAGTTCAATTTCTTGATCGGCTGAAATACCCTGAAGATCGAAATGAACAACACGATCTGTAACCGGATCGAATTGCACATTCTTCAAAATTGATTTGCGCTCCTGATCATCATCTATTTTCAAATTGACAATATGTGTTTCCGAAGTGAAAACTAGAGGTTTAATAACTCTTTCTGAAATATAAATAGGAAGCGGTTCAACACCTTTGGAATAAAAAATTCCAGGAACATTTCCGTCTCTTCTCAATTGGTTAACAACACCTTTTGTTGAAGTGGTCCTTTTGTTTGCATGCACATTTAATTCAGACATTTCTTAATTATCTCCCAAATAATTTCTCAACTAATTTTTATCTATTTCGAATAATGAACTTATTGATTCATTTCTGTATGATCTAATTATTGCCTCTGCAAATAAACCCGAAGCAGAGCGGACAACAATTTTATCGCAATTATTTTCTTTTAATGGAATGCTATCCGTTACATACAATTTAGTCAGTTCGGATTGATTGATTTTGTTGATTGCATCTCCCGAAAGAAGCGGATGAGTAACAGCGCCGTAAATTTCTTTTGCACCATTTTCTTTTAATGCCTTCACGGCGTTAATAAATGTTCCGGCTGTGTCCACCAGGTCGTCTACCAAAAGAACATTTTTACCTTCAACATCGCCAATAATATTCATCACTTCTACCTGGTTATGTTTTGGTCTTCTTTTATCAAGAACCACTAAGCCGGCATCCAATCTTTTTGCATAAGAACGCGCAAGTTTTATTCCTCCCATATCGGGAGAAACAACAACAAAATTTTCCGAATGTTCTTTAAACAATCCGGAAAAAACAGGAGAAGCATACAGGTGATCAAACGGAATATCAAAGAATCCCTGAATTTGTGCAGCGTGAAGGTCCATTGTAATAACTCTATCAGCGCCGGCTACGGTAATTAAGTTAGCAACCAACTTAGCTGTAATTGCAACTCTCGGCTGGTCTTTTCGATCCTGACGGGAATAGCCGAAATAAGGAATAACAGCAGTTACTCTTTTTGCAGAAGCTCTTTTAGCTGCATCAATTGTTATCAATAACTCCATCAAATTTTCTGCTGGAGGATGAGTAGATTGCACTAAAAAAACTTCTCTTCCTCGTATATTCTCCATGAATTTAACCCATATTTCACCGTCGCTGAATTTTTTTAAATCAATTGCACCGGGGGTCAAATTCAGGTAATTACAAATTTTTCGGGTCAATTCTTTACTTGAAGTGCCGGAAAATATGAGCGGTTGCTGCTCCAAAACTTATAGTATCGTTTTTAGTTCTTAAAATAGTGGGCAAATATAAAAAAATAGGCGGGGCGAGTCAACTTAATTGAACTATTCAGCATTTGCTATTTCATTCTCTTGCTGAAGAGGTAAACTACAACAATCACTAAAACTATTGAAGCAGTTATGTAGATCCAGATAGGGGTCTCTTTTAATTTGAACGGGCGGTACGTTGCAGTAATGTATTTTCCTGTTCCGATATCATCGAGAGAATATTGCCATGTGAGTTTGTTCCTTTCAATTTCGGTTGCATTGTGGCTAAGTATTTCTCCCGGCAAGTAATAAATATACGTGATGGAAAAGTTTTTGCTTTGGAAGCCGAAACCCGTTGCTATTGGCGGAATAAACTGTGAAAAGATTTTTGTGTTTTTGGCTCCGTCTTTAATTGATAACTGTGATTTGCGGAATGCCAAAGTTGTATTGAGCGAATCCAAGCTGTTAAAATCAAGGTCAACTTTTGCGTGAATCGAACTATCGGCAAAGTCTTTGTACACTTCAACATTTTTTATAGAGCTGTATTCCGAGGAAAATTCTTTATACACAGAATCCTTGCTGAAAATTCCAAACTGTTCAACAATTGTTGAATCCCTTTGCGATGTCCACTTCATCCAATAATGAATAAACATACTGCCCGAACCATCTTTTTTTATTGTTGTTATTTGTGTGTAGTTTAAGCATCCATTGATGAAAAGAAAAAAAGTAAGTATGATCCACCATAGGCGGAGTGAATAAATTTTGCGTTTCATAACTGTAAATTATTTTAAGCAAATATGGAAAAAAATGATAAGCAATATAGAAGTTTGATTTCTGAAATTCACTCATTATTTTTCGCATCGAATTTTTGAATGATTGGAAAGGAAATGTAATGCCCACTTATGATTATAAATGTTTGGATTGCGGGTATGCATTCGAACATTTTCAGCGGATAACAGAAGAGCCGTTATCTAAATGCCCTTTGTGCAGCGGAGACGTGAAGCGATTGATTGGTGCGGGTTCGTCTCCAATATTTAAGGGCAGCGGATTTTATCAGACAGATTACAAAAATAATTCTAATAAATCTGTCGGAAGTTCATCGGAAAAAAAATCGGATTCTTCAAACAGCAGTTCATCAGTGGAAAAAACAAACTCATCAAACAGTGAGAAGAACTAAATTATTTTGAAAGCATCTCTCTCAAAAATCTAAACCGATGGACAAATAATAACGGGGCGTAGAAAATTTATCCAGGTCGTACTTCCATGCAACATCAAGCCGCCACAGAAACAACATATAAAGCCGGAACCCAACGCCTGTACCAAGCAGAAGATCTTTTGTAACAGCTGTTCCTGCTTCGTTCTTTCCGATGAGCTTAAGCTGGCTTGTGTTACTCCAGGCAGAACCGGCATCAATGAAGGCAACGCCCAAAATATTTTGGAAGAAGAGAGGCAGCCCGCCGGTTAATAAATATCGAATGACCGGAATACGCAGTTCGAGATTCAGCAAACCGTATTTTGTTCCTATCTTTTGGGCGTAGTCGTAACCGCGTAAGGGAAGTGCGGGAGTTAAAAATGCAAAATCGTTCGCGTTTGAAATTGGAATTCCGCCTGAAGCGAAAGTTCTGTTAATCCAGTTCTCGGTTCCGCCTATAAAAAATCTTTGTGCGTTTACGCCGCCGGAAAATCCGCCTGAAAGTCTAAACACAAATCCGTTATCGAACCAGAAGCGGAAATATTTTCTGTAATCGAAGACGAACGAATAAAAACTTTGTGTGCTTTTAATAAACCCCGGATTACCAAAAGCTGTGAGTTTGTAACGCGTTCCTTCAATTGGAGAAGTGTATCCCCACAAAACATTATCTTGAACATAACTTACCGAAGGAAGTATATAAGTATTTTTATCTGTTGCAACAGCAAGGTTATCAAGGTTTTCTGCGCTTACACTTAGTATGCTCAAACCAAAATCAAAACGATGGAAGCGGTCTATAGGATAAGTTGCAATGCTTATCAAACCAAAGTTTCTAAAGCGGTATAGTTCGGAACCATACAGAGTGTTTCTATAAAGAAAGCGTGCTGTGTGAAATGCTTGGATACCAATATCGAGTCGTTCTTTCAAGTAATAATATGCTAAACCATAATCGCTGTTTTTAATATCAACCTGCAGACTTGTAAGACCAATAAGACGATGATTGCCAAGCACATCACTGAAGGAAAGAACAGTTGTTCCTAATAATCCGTAAAAAGTACTGTAGCCTGCATTTGCGTAAACTATATCCGGAGTAAAATTTATTTTGTATTTGTTAACAAGAAAATTTCCGTTGGTATCCAACTTTTCTTTGAAGAGAAGATTTTTTTTCTCGATGTATGCACTATCGCTTTCCTC